>JAGRNP010000056.1 GCA_020440705.1 bacterium
CGGCCCGCGGCACGGCCCGTGCGGTCCTGGGCGCGCACTGGCGGCGGCGCCTGGAGCAGGGGCCGGGACCCCTGCCGCAGCTGGCCCGCCTCGTCGGCTCCGTTCCCGCCGCGCCGCGCGGCGATGCCGAGCTGGTGCATCTGATCGACCGGCTGATTGCCGCCCGCGGCGGCGCCCCGTCCTCCGCACCGCCACCCGCCTGGGACGCCCCCGACGCCGGGCCGCTGCGCTTCTTCCGCGGCTGCGCCAACGACGGCCTGCTCGGCGCCACCAGCCGGCGTCTCCTGGCGGCCCTGCGCCACGCCGGACACACCGTCACGGTGCCGACGGGCCAGGACTGCTGCGGCGCCCTGGCCGCGCACACCGGACGGCCGGGCCGGGCCGGCACCCTGCAGCGGCGGAACCGCGAGGCCTTCGGTGTGGGTGGTCCCGCACAGGGGCCGCTGGTGGTCGAAGCCGCCGGCTGCGGCCTCGAACTCGCCGACACGCTGCCCGAGGCCTGCGGCCCGATTCTCGACGCCGCGGCGGCCCTGCTCGCGGCCCCCTGCCCGCCGCGGCGTCCGGTGCCCCTGCGCGTGGCCGTGCACGACCCCTGCCACGGGCGCCACGGCCGCGGGCTCGGCGCCGACCTGCGCGCCCTCCTGGGGCGCATTCCGGACCTCGTCTGGTGCGAGCCCGTCGAGATCGAGGTGTGCTGCGGCAGCGGGGGGGCGTGGGGCCTGCGCTATCCGGAGATGTCGGCGACCCTGGCCCGCCGCAAGGCGGCCGACCTGGCGGCGACCGGGGCCGATCTGGTGGTGACGACGAATCCCGGCTGTCTCGGACAGATCGCCGATGGCCTGGCCCTCGAGCGGCCGGAGCTGCCGATCCTGCCGGCCACCGATTTGTGGTGGTATGCGGTGCGCAGCGACGTCGGCTGAGGCGCCGCCGTCGGGGCTCCGCGGCAGAGGCCGCAGTCCAGATCGAAAGAGGGCCGCTGCGCAGCAGCGGCCCTCTTCTTCCAGGTGACCTTCTTCGACCCGGTGACCCTCCGCGACCTCGCGATCCGGCGGGCGGCGCCTAGAACCCGAAGGTCAGACCGGCGGAGAGATTCCAGCTGTGCTGGTTGCTCCAGGTCGTGTCGGCGTCCCACTTGTCGGCGTCTTCGGTGAGGAAGTAGCGCCACATCCACTCGAATTCGAGCATCAGGCTCGAGCCCAGCTCGTACTCGGTGCCGATGCCGAAGCCGGTGGAGAGCCCCGTGCCCTCGAAGGCGTACAGGCCCTCGACCAGGGAGTCGGATCCGCGCCCGTTCTCCTGCAGCGCCCAGTCGACCTGCCCGATGACGCCGGTCAGGTAGGGGTTGAAGCGGCTGTTGGGCGAGATCTTGTTGCCCAGGAAGCCCTGGATGCCGATCTCGAAGCCGTCGAGCTTGATGTAGGAGTTCTCGCTCACGCCGAGGTGAGCGAATTCCGCCAGCTTGTCCGGATGGTCGGTCAGGTCGTGGCCGCCGCGGAAGTACCGCACCAGGACGTTGAAGCCGTCCATGGGGAACCACTTCAGCGCGCCGTCGAAATTGATGGTGCCGCGGGTGAGGTCGTTGATGCCGTAGACGTCGTCCTTGGTGACGTGCAGGGCCAGCCAGTAGGACATGCGTCCGGTCACGGCGAAGCTGTACTCGTGCCGGATGCGGGCCGGCGTCTTGGGCTCCTCGCCCGCCGGAACGTCGACCGCCTCGGATCCCGGCACGCGCTTGAACTTCACGAAGCGGCTGGTGCCGTGGAGGGAGAAGGTGCCGGTGACCCGGTCGTCGCCGGCCACGTAGGAACCGCTGAAATGCAGGGGAAACGGCGCATTGGCAGGCTTGAAGGTGAAGGAGATGCGGGTGTCGGTGACGCGCAGGTTCGACACCACCGTCTCGCCCATGGTGGGGTCCTCGAGGGTTCCCGTCCAGTTGTTGCCCTCCTTCTGCAGGGTGAGGTGGATCTCCACCTCGTCGCCGGCGGGGGACTTCACCTCGCCGACCCACTGGCCGGCGGGAGTCGTGCCGGCAATCGCCACCAGGGGCAGCATCAGCGCTCCGATGATCGTCGAAAAGAACGCAGACCGAACCCTGGGATGGATTCCCTGAGACATTGGCATACTCCTCACGCGTGGACTCCAAAAAGTCGTCTGGGGTAGTGTATCGAGAATATACAGTTTGGGCCCAGCCTTGTCCAATCGCTTGTGAGATACCGATTCCCGGCACTGGAGCCTCCGGATCGCCTGCCGCCGACCGACCAAATACTTCAGGATGAGCCTTGCAATTCCGGGAGAATTTTCTGTATACTAAGGAGCGAGGTGGAGCTCGCCCGGATCCCCCAGGGTCGACCCCTGAGGACCATCCGCCGATCCCACCTGGCACTTTTCGATGCGGGTTTCCACTGGATCTTGGCTGGATCCTTCGTGGAGAATTCGAAGTTGTTTCGAAGGCCTCAGGGGAATGAGTCGCCCTCTGTCCGCTGGAGAATCCGACTTCGCCCGCATCGATAATTTTTTGTCCCCGGGTCGGCGTGGCGGATGCCTCCGGGGGCCCCGACGGTCGGGCGCGCGCTGCGTCGGACCGGATCCGCCGCACCGGGGAGAGACCATGCCGTCGTCCGCCGCCCGCCCGACCCTCGCCTTCCTGCACGCCCTGCCCAAGACCGACCTGCACGTCCATCTCGACGGGTCCCTGCGACCGGAGACCGTGCTCGAACTGTCCCGGCGCTTCGACACGGGCTACGAGTTCAGCACCCTCGACGACGTGCTGGCCGTGTGCCGCGTGCCCGACGACTGCGAGAGCCTGGTCGAGTACCTGCGGGTCTTCGACATCACCCTGAAGCTGATGCAGGAGAAGGACGAGCTCACGCGGATCGCCTACGAGCTGGCCGAGGACGCCCATCGGGAGAACGTGCGCTACATGGAGGTGCGCTATTCGCCGCTGCTGCATCTCGAGCGGGGGCTCACCTACGACGAGATCGTCGCGGCGGTGCAGGAGGGGCTCGACCGCGCCCGGCGCCGCTACGGCATCGTGTGCGGCCAGATCATCTGCGGCATCCGGCACATCTCGGCGGCATCGAGTCTGGAACTGGCCGAGCTGGCCGTGCGCTGGAAGGGGCGGGGCGTGGTGGGCTTCGATCTCGCGGGCGCCGAGCGCGACTTCCCCGCCAAGGAGCACATCGAGGCCTTCTACACGGCGCTGAACAGCAACGTGAACATCACGATCCACGCGGGCGAGGCCTTCGGGGCGCCGTCGATCCACCAGGCGCTGCACTACTGCCGCGCCCACCGCATCGGCCACGGCACCCACCTGAACGAGGACCCCGAGCTGATGGCCTATGTGAACGACCACCGCATCCCCGTCGAGGTGTGCCTGGCCAGCAACATGCAGACCAAGGCCATCCCCGACTTCCGCAGCCATCCCATCCGGCAGTTCCTGGCCGACGGACTGCGGGTCACCCTGAACACCGACAACCGCCTCGTCAGCGGCACCACCGTCACCAACGAGTACCGCCTCGCCGTCGAGCACTACGACCTGAGCGAGGACGAGGTCCTGACCCTGGTGATGAACGGGTTCAAGTCGGCGTTCCTGCCCCTGCGCGAAAAGGCCGATCTGGTCGACCGGGTCCTGGCCGAATTCTCCAGCCTCGGGGCGAACTTCAGCGGCGAGATCTCGCGGCGGCGCCGGGTGCAGATCTAGCCGACCCGCCGGCTCACCCCGCCAGCCACGCCCAGGCCAGCGCGACGTCGATCAGGGCCCACAGACCCAACGCCGTGTACATGCCGCGCTCGTGTCGCGCCGCGTTCCAGCGCGCCGCGCGGGCCCGCCACCAGGCCACGTGCAGGCACCACAGGCCCAGCGCCGCCGCCGGCACCCACCAGGCGGCCGTCCGTTCCGCCCCGACGAGGGCGCCGCCCAGCACCCCCGCCGCCGCCAGCCCCAGTCCGAGCGCCAGCGCGAGGGCCCGCCGGGTGCCGAGGGCCGTGGCGAGGGTGCGATCGCCCCGCGCGCTGTCGTCGGCGGCCTGGTAGATCTGGGTCAGGGGATAGAAGGAGCCGAAGAGCAGGCCGAATCCGGCCACGAAGCCCCAGCCCGGGCCCGTCGGGCCCCCGCCGCCCGTGGCCAGGCCGGCCGCGGTGGTGCCGGCGCCGTAGCCGACCATGTTCACGGCCAGGTCCCAGCCGGGACGCGCCTTCAGACGCACCGCCGGGTGGGAGTAGGCCACCGACAGCAGCACGCATCCTGCCGTCACCGCCGCAAAGAACGGCCCCACCGCCCGGGCCCCGAGAACCACCCCGGCAGCCATGGCCGCCAGCGCGAAGGGGGCCAGTCCCGGCGGCGGCACCGGGGGCGCGGCCAGGTAGGCGACGGGCCCCGTGTCGCGATCGTAGGCGCTGTTGAAGGCGAGGGTGCCGCCGTTGAGCAGCACGACCCAGGCCGCCCAGCCGCCCAGCAGCGACGCGGGAGCCAGGCCGTGCGCCCAGGCGGCGAACCCGGACTCCGGGCCCGGACCCGCCAGCAGCACGGCCAGGGCGAACTGGGCCGTCAGGATGGGCCACTGGGCCGGACGCGCCAGCCGCACGGCCGCGGTCAACCAGCCGACGGGGGTCATCGAACCGCCACGGCCGGCGCCGGCGGGGCCACGCGGTCGAGTTCCGCGACCAGCCAGGACGTGTCGAACGTCGCGTCGCGGCACGGCGCCGCCATGCCCGTCAGCGGGGCCAGCAGGGCGGGAAACTCGGGCACGTGCACGAGGGCCTTGATCAGTCGGTCGTGGCAGGCGGTGGCCACGATGACGTCAGGGCGGTGCTCACGGGCCAGGGCGAAGGCGATGTGGCTGCGGAAGGCGACCAGGGCCGTGAGGCCGCGGTCGGCGCAAGCGGCCGCGGCGTCGCCCACGGGGCAGGCACGGCAGCTCAGGCAGGGCTCCACCGACGTCTGCACGTCGACCCGGCAGCCGGTCTGCTTGACGCAGCGGGGCAGGATGAGCAGGGCGCTGCGGGGCGGCTGGCGCCGCAGGTGACGGCGCACGCGCCGGTTCTGGCGTTCCACCAACCAGGCGATGAAGCGGGTCTCGAACCGGGGGGCCGGCCGCAGCAGCCGCCGCACGGCCGCGACCCAGATCCGGCGCCAGGGCCCCTGCCAGGGCGAGCGGAAGCTGCTGCCGCTCATGGTGTTCCCTGCCCCTCGGGACACCCGGCGGCCAGCCAGGCGCGGCGCACCGCGTAGGCCAGGATCCCGAAGCTGACCGCCACGTTCAGGGAATCCTTGGCGCCCGCCATGGGGATCTCGACCACGTGGTCGGCCAGGTCCACGATGGCCGGATCGACCCCGTGCACCTCGTGCCCCACCACGCAGACGTGGGGGAAGGGGTAGGGGAAGTCGTCCCACGGGCGGGCCTGCGGCGTCTGTTCCAGCACGACGAGGGGGCGGCCGGTGTCCCGCAGCGCCCGCGCCGCCGCCACGGCATCTTTCTGGTAACTCCATGGTACGGATTGCGTTGCGCCGAGGGCGACCTTCTCCATGTCCGGCCGGGGCGGCGTGGCCGTCATGCCCGTGAGCACGAGGCCGCCGAAACCGGCGCCGTCGGCGGTGCGGAAGATCGAGCCCACGTTCCACACGCTGCGGATGTTGTCGAGCAGGGCAAAGACCGGCATCCGGGCCCGCAGGGCGGATCCGGACCGGTCGCTGCCGCCGGCAGGCGGCGGAAAAGGGGTGGTGAAGACCATGACGCTCCCATATTCGCGCAGCCCGCAAGGTTTTGCAACGTTCCCGGTAAACCCGCGGCCCCGGCGGTCGATAGGTAGGCAGGAGACCGCCCGACAACGCCCAAACGAGGAACCTGCACCGTACATGAAGCGCAAGACCGTCAGCCTGTGTGTGATCGCCCGGGACGAGGAGGCCACGATCGGAATGGCCATCAAGTCCGTGTTGGCGTTGGTGGATGAAGTGATCGTGGTGGACACCGGCTCGCGCGACAACACGCGCATCATCGCCGAAGGGTACGGCGCCCGCGTCGTGGACGTGCCCTGGGAGGACGACTTCTCCGCCGTCCGCAACACCGCCCTGTCCGAAGCCAGCTGCGACTGGGTGCTCGTGCTCGACGCCGACGAGTACCTGCAGCCGGTGCGTCCGGTCGAGTTCCAGCGGCTGCTGCACGATCCGGCGGCGGCCGGTTATCGGCTGCGCATGGTGAGCGCCGACGTGACCGATCTCGAGAAGCGCGAGAACCGCGTGCGCCTGTTCCGCAACGCCCCGGAAGTGCGCTACCAGTACCCGATCAACGAGCGCATCATGCCCGCCCTGGCCGAGTGGGCCGTCCTGAACGGCCTGAAGATCCTCGAATCCGACCTGGCCGTCACCCACGAACCCCGTGATGACGAGAACCGCACCCGCAAGCGTGAGCGCAACCTGCGGATCCTGCGCAAGGCCGTGGTGAGCTTCCCCGAGGAACCCTACTTCCCCTACCAGCTCGCCTGCGAGGTCCTGGTCATGCTCGACGGCGAGGTGCTGCCGGTCTCGGGCATCAACGGGGCCCTGGCGAACCTGCACACCGCCTGGCAGAAGGCGCGCAGCTTCGCACTCGAGCGCCAGCGCCGGCTGCCCTGGCTCGCCGACCTCGGCGCCCGCATCGTCTCGGCGCTGCTGGCCCTCGACCGCGTCGAGGATGCCCGCACCGTGGTCGAGCAGGTCCGTGCGGTCTTTCCCGACCATCCGCAGGCGCTCCTGCAGTCGGTGGCGGTGACCTGCCGCATGCTCGAGGCGAACGAGGAGCAGTGGGCGGCGGTGTCGGCGTCCGGGCTCGTGGCCGGGGCGCGGTCCGATCTGCAGCGTCTCCTCGCCGGCGACACCGACTCGGGCGGCAGCGCGGTCGACCGCCGCGTCCGCGACCTCTATCCGCTGCGCTACCTCGGCGAACTGGCTCTCATGGAGGGGCACGTCAGCGACGCGGTGGGCCTATTCGAGCAGGCGCTCAGCCTCGATCCGGCCTACAGCGCCGCCTGGCTCGGCATGGCCGAGTGCTCCCGCTTCGCCGGCGACCGCAAGCGGGCCCTCAAGCTCTACCTGCGCACCATCACCGAGAACGCCAACAACCATCGGGCGTGGATCCGCGGCTGCGACCTCATGCGCGAGACCGGCTTCCACGACAACGCCGACAGCTGGTGGCGCAAGGTCGTCGACACCTTCCCCGAGCATCCCGCGGTTGCGGCGTACTACAAAATGGCCGAGACTGGACAGCCGGCTCCCTACGCCCACGTCTGAGCCGCGCCCGTCCGGTGCGGCCGACGCCACCACCCCGGGGGATGAACATGACTCCTGACGACCAAGCAGCGGCCCGCCCTGCCCTGGAGAGCAGCCGCCGGATCTTCGTCAACCGCAATCTCCGCATGGCGTCCATCGCGGCGATCGGGTTCGACATGGACCACACGCTCGCCGTCTACCGGACCGAGCCCTTCAACAAGCTCACCTTCGACATGGCCATCGAGTCCCTGATCCGCGATGCCGACTACCCGTCGGCGATCCGCGAGGTGGTCTGGGATCCGGACGGCGCCATCCGCGGCCTCTGCGTCGACAAGAAGCAGGGCAACGTCCTGAAGATCGACGGCTACAACCACATCTCCCGTGCCCGCCACGGCCTCGAGTTCCTGGAGAAGGACGAGAAGAAGGCCCAGTACCCGCGGGCGCGCATCCGCATCGGCAAGGACCGCTACCGCATCTTCGACACCCTCTTCGACATGCCCGAAGGCATCCTCTATGCCGGGCTCGTCGACCTGAAGGACCGCGAGGAGGGGCTGCTGCCCGTCTCCTACCGCCAGCTCTACGACGACATCCGCGGCGCCGTCGACACCATGCACGCCGACGGCAGCCTCAAGGCGCGCATCACCGCCGACCTCGGCGCGTACTTCGAGCGCGACCCGGATCTCGTGCCGACCCTGCGCAAGTTCCGCCAGGCCGGCAAGAAGCTCTTCCTGCTGACGAACTCCGAGGTCGAGTACACCGGTGCGGTCATGGATTTCCTCGTGGGCGGCCCGCGCGGCAGCTGGGAGGATCTCTTCGATCTCGTGGTGTGCTTCGCCCGCAAGCCGGGGTTCTTCGTGGCCCGCGGCGACGGGGAGCCCGTGCCCGCGGGCGTCCACGCCACCATGCCGAACCGGTCGGGCCGCTGTTTCGTCGGCGGCGACAGCTTCTTCCTCGAACGCGAGATCGGCGCCGCGGCCGACGAGATCATCTACTTCGGCGACCACACCTACGGCGACATCCTGCGCAGCAAGAAGAGCGTCGGCTGGCGCACGGCCATGATCGTGCCCGAGGTGGCCGACGAGGTGGCGGCCCTCGGCCCGCTGCGCGACCAGTGGCGCCAGCTCGCCGTGGTCGAGACGCGCCTCGAGGACCTGGTCACGGCCCAGGACGAGCTGCGCGAGGCGGGCGTCGCTGCGCCCGGCGTCGCCGAGCGCCTGGCGGCTCTCGAGGCGTCCGTGCGCGAAGCGCTCGGACAGCGGGCGCGCCTGCAGCGCAGCCTGCGCGCGGTGCAGAATCCCATCTGGGAATCGCTGTTCCGCGAAGGCCGCGCCGCCAGTCGTCTGGGGCGTCAAATCATGGAATTTGCTTGTATCTATACGGGTCGGGTGTCAAATTTCCTCCATTATCCGGCGGACAAGTTCTTTGCCCGCCCCGTCGAGATCCTGCCCCACGAGCGATGGGCCCGGCCCGAGGCCTGAGTGGGCGTCCGGTCCGGCCGGTCCCCCCGGCGAGGCCGCCAGCCAGTTTAAGGAGTGTTCCATGCTCGGATCCAAAACCGTTCTCGTGGTCGGCACCGGCACCATCGGCGAACCCCTGATCGGACTGCTCTGCAACTTCAAGGCCCAGCTCGGGATCGACGAGGTCCTCTTCCACAAGCGCACGCCGCTGATGACCGACCGCTCGAAGGTGCAGAACCTGCTGCGCCGCGGCGCGCGCCTCGTGACCGACAAGGACCGCGTCGAGGGTTTCGTGAAGATGGGACTGAAGGTGGAGCACACGACCGAGGAGGCCCTGGAGATGTGCCGGGTCGTGGTCGACTGCACGCCGAGCGGCAATGCCATGAAGGAACGCTGGTACGAGAAGTACGAGGACTCGATCGATCTCTTCATCGCCCAGGGCAGCGAGTTCGGCTTCGGCAAGCAGTATGCGCGGGGCATCAACGACGAGGTGCTGCGGGTCGGCGAGGACAAGTACCTGCAGGTGGTCAGCTGCAACACCCACAACCTGTCGGTGCTCATCAAGACCTTCGGCCTCGCCGACGTGGGGCCGGAGAACCTGCTCGAGGGACGCTTCATCTGCATGCGGCGCGCCAACGACATCAGCCAGGACGGCGGTTTCGTCCCGAGCCCGCAGGTCGGCAGCCACAAGGATCCCCGCTTCGGCACGCACCACGCACGCGATGCCTGGCACCTGTACCGCACCAAGGGCGAGGCCTACGACCTGAATCTCTTCAGCTCGGCCATGAAGGTCAACTCGCAGCTGATGCACATCATCCAGTACACCCTGAAGGTCGACAAGCCGGTCACGCGCGACGAGCTGATCGGGCGCGTCGAGGCCGACGACCGCATCGCGACCACCTACAAGACCACCGCCAACAGCATCTTCAGCTTCGGCCGCGACCACGGCTTCTGCGGCCGCATCCTGAACCAGTCGGTCATCCCGACCGACACGCTGCACGTGAGCGAGGACGGCCGGACCATCACCGGCTACTGCTTCACGCCCCAGGACGGCAACAGCCTCCTGAGCTCGGTCGCCGCCACGGTGTGGGGACTCTATCCCGAGACGTACGACAAGATCGTGCAGTGCCTCAAGCCCTGGTTCTTCGAAGAGGTCTGAGCGGGCGGCACGCCGGACGCCGACCCCTGCGGCATGGACAAGAAGCGGGGCTCCCCTGGGGGAGCCCCGCTTGCGTTCACCTGCAGGACCGGCCGGGCCCGCCCCGACCGCCGGCGCGGGCTACTGTCCGGCCATGGCCGAAACCAGCGTCTCCAGCTCGGCGGCCTCGACCCGGGCCGGGAAGTCCGGGTCGGATTGGCTGATGCTCCACTGCAGCTGGTCCAACGCCTCGCGGGCCTGCTCGCCCTGGCCCAGCTCGAGGTGGCATTTCACCTTCAGCACGAGCACGTGGATCAGGCGCGGGTTCGTGGCGAGCAGCGGATCGACCTGGGCCAGGGCCGCGGCGACCTTGCCCACGGCGAAGAGATCCTGGGCGAGGCGGTAGCGGCCGTAGACCTTCTCGTGCTCGGGGAGGCCGGTGATGGTCTCGAGGGCCCGGTCCCAGTTCCAGGCACCGGCCTCGTGGTTGCCCACCGCATCGGCGGCCAGGGCCTCGAACTGGTACGCCGCCACCTCGGTGTGCTGGCGCACGCCTTCGCTGTCGCGGTACATCTCGCTCTGCCGCCAGTCGGCCAGGCACGAATCCATGACCGCCCGTCCCTCGGCCACGCGGCCCATGTAGGCGAGCCGCACGCCGCGCAGCTCGCAGCTGAACGAGTCGTCGGGATACTTGGCGACGTATTCGGCGGACACCCGGTCGAGATCCTTCTCCAGGCCCGCGGTCAGGTAGGTCATGACGATCTCGGCGTCGACGCGTTTCTCGATGTCGCTGCCGGCGACCTGGCTGCGCATGCCCTCGAGGTACTCCAGCCCCTTGTCGAGCTGTCCGCGCGCGATGTAGGTCTTTCCGAGGTTGATCACCGAGTGGTAGAAGTCGGGCTGCATGCTCACCGAGCGGATGAATTCCTCTTCGGCCTCCTCGTAGCGGCCCATGACCGCCAGCACCTCGCCCATGGAGTCGTGGGGGTTGGCCAGGTCGGGCGCCAGGAAGGCGTACTTCTTCATGTATTCGATGGCCGCCTCGTAGTTGCCGCGGTTGAGCTCCATGTAGCCGAGCATGTTGTAGGTGTTGGCGTAGTTGGGGTCGACTTCGAGGATCTTCAGCCAGGCCTTCTCGTAGGCGTCGGGGTCGTCGCTCTTGCCCGCCTTGGCGGTCAGCGCGATGAGCACGTGGATGTTCTCGGGGTCGGTCTCCTCGAGGTTGGCCAGCACCGAGTCGCGCATGGCGCGGAAGCGGCTGTCGAGGAAGCCGCTGAGGCGGAGCTGGGCCACGAGGCGGCGGTGGTCGTCGGCGATGGCGGCGGTGAGGCTGTCGGCGCGGGCGACCTCGGTCTGCATGTGCTCGCGTTCGCCGAGGCGGGCGAAGGCCATGGCCCGGGCGATGGAGGCCTCGGCGAGGGTCGGGTCGAGATCGAGGGCCCGACCGAGCTTGCTCACCGCCGAGCGCAGCCGGAAGGCGTTGGCGTCGCGGGTGCCGTCCTCGCAGAGGGCGACGGCCTCGGGGTTGTCCGAAAGGGCGTGCTCGTCTTCGCCGCCGGTCAGGACCAGGCCCAGACCGATCAGCAGGGCCGCCGCCAAGAGGATGAAAACAAACGACTTCACTTATCGCCTCCGTCAAGGATGAGGCTGGACCGGGCGCGCGGGGGCGCGGGCCGCCGTCCGGGACCACCATTGCTACGGCGCTTTCCCGCAGGAAGTTGCAGGAAACCGCCCGGATTCTTGCCAGGGCCGGGACCCCGTGCCGCTAGGGCCGGGCCCCCTCGGCGACCGCCACCTCGTCCACGGCGGCGGCGGCCACGATCTTCAGGCCGATCATCGTGATGTCGTCGTCGGCCACCTGTCCGGCCGAACGCCCGCTGTAGGCGCGCAGTTCGGTGTCGATGCGGGCGAAGATGTCCTGCACCACGTCGTCGCGGTTCTCGCGCAGCACCTCGCTGAGGCGATCCTCCCCGAACTCGTCGTCGCCGTCGGGGTCCTTCGTCTCGGTCAGGCCGTCGGTGTAGAGGAAGAGCAGGTCGCCCGGAGCGAGGTCGACGTGGCCCTCCTCGTAGGTGCCGAAGTCGAAGGCGCCGAGGGGCAGGCCGCCCTTGTCGAGCAGCTCGACGGTGCCGTCGGCCCGCAGCAGCACCGGCGCGTTGTGGCCGCCGCTGCTGTATTCCAGGTGGCGCGTCACGGGATCGAAGACCGCCAGGAAGAGGGTGGCGAAGTGCTCCGGGTCGGTGCTGGCGTGGATCTGCTGGTTGATGCGTTCGAGCACCACGCCCGGCGAGTCGCAGTTGTAGCACTGGCCGCGCAGGGCGGCCTGGATGTTCGAGGCCAGCAGGGAGGCCGGCATCCCCTTGCCCGACACGTCGGCGATCACGAGGGCGAGCTTGCCGTCGGTGCGCTCGAACATGTCGTAGTAGTCGCCCGAGACCTGCTTGCTCGAGATGTTCACGGCCTCGATCTCGACGCCGGCGTAGCTGGGCAGGCGGCTGGGCAGCAGGCGCGACTGGATGCGCCGCGCCATGGCCATCTCCTCCTCGAGCTTCTGCTTGGCGACCTCCTCCTCGTAGAGGCGCGAATTCTCCACCTGCAGCGCCACCTGCCCGGCGACGATGGACAGCAGCTGCAACTCGTGCACCTGGTACTCGCCGTCGCCGCCGCGGTGGGGCAGGGCCATGATCCCCACCAGGCGGCCCTGGGCCACCATGGGCACCAGCAACTGGATGCCGTGCTCGACCAGGAAGTGCTGCTCCTTCACGCGGGCCTTCAGTTCGGCCTGCTCGCGGGTGATCGCCAGGCGGTCGTCGAGGCTCTCGAACTCGCCGGCGTCGGCCCACAGGGGCTCGCCCTGGCGCTCGAGCACCTGGGCGACGGCCTGCAACACCAGGCGCTCGGGGTAGTCGGGCCGGCGGCGGCGGCGGGATTCCTCGCGCCCCTCGTCGAGAGAGGGCTGGGGCAGGCGTCCGCTGATGCAGCCGCTGAGGTCGAAGGAAGGGAACTGGGCGTCGCCGTCGGCGGCGTAGACGGCCATGCCCGGCAGATCGAGCACGGTGACCAGGCGCTGGCCGACCCGCGTGAGCAGGGTCTCGCGCTGGATCAGGCGCGGGATCTCCTTGCTGAATTCCTCGATGAGCGCCGCCATGTTGTCGCGCGAGTGGTAGAAGCGGAAGTCGAGCCCCCGCTGCAGCCGCACCCGCACGGGCCACAGCAGGGCCGCCACGCCCAGGGTGGCGCCGGCCGCGAACAGGCCGCTCGTCGCCTCCACCAGCCCGAGGACCTTGCCGCCGAGCCACCACGTGCCGCCCAGGTAGATCGCCCAGATGGTCCCGGTCAGCAGCCCGTACGCGAGGTTGCGCTTGAGCAGCAGGTCGATCTGCAGCACCTGGTAGCGGGCCACGCAGTACCCGAACGAGATGGGGATCGCGGCCAGGGGCACCGCGCCCAGACGCGTCAGGCCCGTCTGGAAGTTCAGTTCCTCCATGCCGATCTTGAAGACGAGGAAGGGCACGACCGCGGCCAGGGTGCCGAAGGTGAGGATGCGCACACGCTGGCGCATGAGCGGGTCGCGATAGCTGAAATACCCGTGCAGCAGGGCGCTCAGGCCCAGCACGTAGTAGATGCCCAGGACGATCCAGCTCGCGGCGTGGATCTTCGCACCCTCGGCCCCGATGAACTGGTCGAGGCTGAACCGCACGTAGAACATGAGCGGCATGATGTAGAGCAGGGGCGCCAGGAACGGGTGCTGCGTGAGGGTGAACTTCTTGCGCGGGAAGACGAGGAAGAAGTGCAGGAACACCGCCGGCAGCATGAAGCGCGCGAGGGCGCCGATGTTCTGGGTGATGATGGCGCCGAGGAAGTAGCTCGCCTGCTGCAGGTTGGTCATGAAGTAGAGGGCGAAGAGCAGGCAGAGCAGGAAGAACAGGCCCGGGGCCCGCTCGTTGGCGCTGCGCAGGTACACGGCGAACCCGATCACCAGGTACACCATGGCCAGCATCACGTTCACCGAGTAGTCGTTCAGGTCGACGCGGGTCGACTCGAGGCTCACGATCTCGATGGCCGTCTGCGAGCCCCGGCGCACGAAGTACTCGACGCGATCGCCGGGGCGGTGGCGCCTCAGCTCGGCCGACGCCGCTTCGGGCGAGGTGAAGAAGTTGGCGTTGATGCCCTCGATGATGTCGCCCCGCTGCAGGGGGGTGCCTTCGGAGAGGATGTCGATGACCTCGACGACGGGCTTGCCGAGGGACCACACCGTGCCGTCGCTGGGCCGGGTGCGGGTGGCGTCCCAGCCGCTGAAGAGCACGGCAAGCACCGTGAGCACCCCAACGGTCAGATGGGTGCCACGGGACACGAGCAGCCGGTAGATCTCCCCCAGGGGATGGGTCTGCTGCCTTTGGGGCGGCATGGCGCTCCGTGAATTCCGGGACCGGCCGGGCTGCGGGCCCTACGGTCGATTCCTGTCGCGGGATCCGGCTGGGACCACGGCGGCCCGAAAAAGTTCCCGCGCTGACGACAAATAATATACCGTGGAAGCGGTGTCGGGGCACCCGCGGCGTGCCTCGCCTACCCCCTTCGGACCGATCGTATTCGATCCTCGTTACGTTTCCACCTGTATCTCACATGACGGCCCGCGCGGCCGGGGGGTTGCATGGCATGAAGATCCGGCGTGCGGAAGACGGATTCGGGCCGCTGGGCTGGGATCAGGACGCCCTGCCGCGGCCGCTGCGGGAAGGCCAGGGCCGGACCGGGGTCGCGCTCGAGGTCCTGGCGCAGGGACGCGACCTGGTGGTGCGGGTGACGGGGGGCGCGGCCCACGTGGGGGCGGTGGCCGTCTGCGCGGGCCGCAGCATGGCCGACCATGCCGGTCCGGCGGGGCAGGTGCTCGTGGTGCCGGGGCATCGGGAGGGGACGCTGGCGGCCGAGACGGCCGAGGCCGTGGCCCGGGCCACCGGCTGCACCTGCGCCGCCGTGGTGGGCATCCATCAGGACGACGCGACGCCCGCGGAGATCCACGCCATCGTGGCCAACGTGCGCGCGGCGGTGGCGCGGCTCACCGAGGCCCTGCGCGGCGGCCGGGAGGAGAAGCGATGAGCGGCGACGACATCCTGCGGCGGCATCTGCGGGAGTGGGCCGACGAGGCGGGGGACATGGCCCGCGGCCACTTCCGGCGCACGGGTCCCCTGGCCTTCAAGACCGGACGCGAAGCGGTGACGGCGGCCGACCGCGCCATCGAGACGATGCTGCGCGAACGCATCGCGGGGGCCTATCCGGACGACCTGGTGGTGGGCGAGGAGTACGGCGGGCCGGCGCCGGGCACCGACCTTGCCGGCCGGCGCGTGTGGCACCTCGACCCCATCGACGGGACCCTGAACTTCGCCCTCGGCCTGCCCGACTTCTGCACCAGCCTGGCGGCGATCCGCGACGATCGGGTCGAGGCCGCCTGCGTGCAGCAGCCCCTGGTCGGCGACACCTTCCTGGCCCTGCGCGGCGGGGGCGCGACCCTCAACGGCGTGGCGCTGCGCGTGAGCGACCGGGCGCCGCTGGCCGAGGCGGTGATCAGCGCCCAGTTCAAGAAGGACGGAGTCATCGTCTCGCGGCCCGAGCTGCTGCAGGCGGTGTTCCGGCGGCCGCTGAAGGTGCGCAAGGCGGGGGCCATCGCCCTGGAGATGGCGTGGGTGGCGGCGGGGTTCCTCGATGCGATGGTCGCCGGCTTCCGCGACACGATCCAGACCTGGGACGTGGGGGCGGGGCTGCTGCTGGTCAGCGAGGCGGGCGGGGAGTTGACCGACTTCCGCGGCGCGCCCTACCGGCCCGGCGGCCCGCGCCTGGTGGCGTCGAACGGGTTGATCCACGCGGAGGTGCTCGACCTGCTGGCGTCGGCCGGCGAGTCGTGAGACCGGCGGCCTACAGGTAGGGCAGGGCCAGGTTGCCGTAGCCCTGGACGCCGTAGCTGAGCCAAACCGGATGCTCCTCGCCGAACTCGGCGCGGCAGTCGCGGGCGGCGCGCCAGGTCGCGGCGCCGACACCCCAGCCGGCGCCCAGCGCCTGGTAGAAGTAGCCGGCGAAGATGCGGGCCGGGCGGCTGAACAGGGGCACGGCCGGGCCGACGAAGGTCGAGGCCCCGGCGCGGGTGAAACGCCGGCCCAGTTCGGGCAGGGCGCAGAAGCTGTTGGAGAAGATCAGGGGCGGCAGCAGGCCGCTGCGGCCGAGGTGCTCGGGGTCGACCGGTCCGTCGTCGAGCAGCCAGTTGCGCGCGCTCTTGGCCGCGGAGCCGGGCCGCGGCGCGCGGTCGCCCGCGTCGCCGGCGCCGGCGGCGCGCACGTTGGCATCGACCTCGACCGGCGGGCCGTTCAGTTCGTAGCGCTGCACCACGTCATCGAGCAGGCTCGTCACCGGGTCGACGCCCAGCACCTCGCCTTCCAGGCCGAAGCGGTCCTCGATCTCGTGGTCCTCGGGGGCGGTGGCGTCGTCGATGAGCTGGTTGATCCAGTACTCGCCCTTGGCGTCGTCGGGCGTCGCGGGCAGGCTCGTGGGGCCGGCGAAGTGCAGGGCCTGGTACATGATGCCGCGGTCGCAGAGCTCGCTCGGGGTGATGGGCTCGGGCTCGACCTCCATGCGGGCCAGGATCTCGCCGTGGCAGCCGATCTCCAGGGCGCCCTGGATGGCCTCGGCCTCGCGGTAGATGAGGCGGCGCAGGCGGCGGTCCGAGTGCCCGGGCACGAAGAGCATGCGCGGGTCGGCGGCGTCGGTCGGCCGCAGCTGGGGCATGATGCCGGGCAGGTGGGCGGTGCCGTCGTCGGCGACCATGAACCGGGCGCGCAGGGCGCGCTGCATCCAGGGCCGGCGCGTCGCCTCGTCCGGCAGCTCGGAGCCGTGGGCCGCGGCGCAGATGGGATGCTTGGCCAGCAGGAATCCGACGCCGTTGTGCAGCCAGTGCCAGGGCAGGTCGACCACGTCCGGGTCGGCGACGATGTGGTAGCCGCGCAGGCTGTCGTGGGCGGCTTCGCCGAGGGTCGGCCCCGTGGGCGCGCCGCCGGGATTGTCGGGGGAGAAGGCCTCGGGATCGACCGCCTGGATGGCCTGGAAGAGGAGCTGCCCCACGCCCGCGAAGACGTCCAGCATGGTGACGGCGTCCAGGCCGTCCCGGGTCTGGATCTCCGGGATGCGGGCCATGCGGGCCACGGCCTCGCTGACGAGGGCGTCCATCTCCTGGTGGGTTCCCGGCTCGGGGAGGATGATATCGATCCAGCGCATGGGGGCCTCCGGTTCCCGGCCGGTGGCCGGGGTTGGGTCGCTTGGGGGTTAAGGCCATGATCGGCATGGTCTTACCGAACCTTTAACGGTCCGGCCCGCAAACGAGCGATTTTTGTCCAACCGGAGACTGCACGGATCGTGCCGGGACGGGGGGCGAGGCCGGGGCCGTCGAGGGCGGCGAGCGGCGGGCAACAAAAAAACCTCCTGCCGGGAATCGTCCGGGCAAGAGGTCATGCGTCCTGCGGAAGCCATGGTGCCCAGGGGGAGACTCGAACTCCCACGAGGTTACCCCCACTACGACCTGAACGTAGCGCGTCTACCAATTCCGCCACCTGGGCACGGCTTCGCATTGGGCGTCGCCGGAAAGCGGGTTTCCGGCGACGGGCGACCAATCTAGTCGCTGGTCAGGGGGTTGTCAACCTGCGGGCCCAAAAATCCGGCGGGGGCGAACCGCCGTCAAACCAGCCATTTGCAGGCCGCGACGGGGAGGGTATATTCTGGCCCCGGGGATTCGCCGGAGAAAGTGACCATGGCGGGCAAGAGCGACACCAGCGGGATCAAGATCATCGCCCAGAACAAGCGGGCCTTCCACGAGTACGAGATCCTCGACCGGTGGGAGGCCGGCCTCGTGCTGCTGGGCACCGAGGTGAAGGCCCTGCGCAACGGGCGGGTGAACCTCGGCGACAGCTACGGGGAGATCCGCGAGGGCGAGGCGTGGGTCGTGAAGATGCACATCGGGCCCTACGAAATGGGGAACCGGGAGAACCACGAGCCGTTCCGCAGGCGCAAGCTGCTGCTGAACCGGCGCGAGATCCGCAAGATCCTGCCCAAGGTCGAGGAACGCGGCCTGACCCTCGTGCCCATGAAGCTGTATTTCAAGAAGGGGCGCGTGAAGCTCGAGCTCGGCCTCGGGCGCGGCAAGAAGCTGCACGACAAGCGCGACACGAAGGCCAAGAAGGACGTCGAACGCCGCATCGCCAAGGAAATCGGCCGCCGCACCTGAGCGGCGACACGAGAGGCACGCCAACATGCTCAGAACCCGCCACACGCTCCTGCTGGGACTGCTCCTGGTGGGGGTCCTCGTGCCGCCGGCCGTCCGGGGCCAGGCCGCCGCGGACACCTATCGCGATCCGCTCGCGTACACGCGCGTCGCTGCGGCTGCCGAGGCCGTGCCCTGGACGATCCGCAACCAGGCCACGGGCGAGACGCGCCAGGCCATGGGCCGCTATCTGCTGCTGGACAGCCGGGAATTCTACGTGCGTTCGGCGACCCTGGCCACGGTGCTGCAGGCGTCGCGCTACTGGGACGGCCGGCTGCGGCGTCTCGACCTGAAGATCGGCGGGCAGAGCTTCGGCCTGACGGCCGACACGCGGGTGGTGCGTCTGGCCGACGGCGAACTGCTCATGCCGGTGCCGGTGCTCGACCACGAGGGCGACCTGTGGCTGCCCATGACCTTCGTCACCGCGGTGGTGGGCCCGCGAGCGGGAGAGCGGATCAGCTGGGACGACGAGGGCCGCAAGCTGACCGTCGGCACCGCCGAGTACAACGTGACCCGTTTGCGGGCCGAGGTGCTGGGGCGCTCGACGGCCGTGCACGTGGAGTGCGCGGCGCCGCTGGGCTACCGGGCGACGAGCCCCCGCTCGGGCGTGATCGAGCTGAAGATCTACGGGGCCGAGGTGAACGCGGGCCGACTCTCCCTCGGCGGACGCGGCCTGCTCCGCTCGGCGCGCACGCGCCAGCTCGACGACCACGCCGTGATCACCTTCGAGGTCGACCAGCTCGTCGGCCGCTACCGCACCTACGCCGCCGACGAGGGGCGCGACATCGTGCTGGTGCTCGAGGAGGAGCAGGTGTCGGCGATTCCCGACCCGGTGCCCCTCGGTCGGGCCGACCTGAACATCGAGCAGGGCGTGGTCGACGTGACCAACGAGATCCGGCTGCAGACGGTGGTCATCGATCCCGGACACGGCGGCCACGACGTGGGCGCCGTCGGCACGCGCGGCATCATGGAGAAGGACGTCAACCTGGGCGTGGCCCGCGAGCTGAAGCGGTACCTGCGCGACGAGTCCGATCTGCGCGTGGTGCTGACCCGCGAGCGCGACGAGTATCTCGAGCTGGCCGACCGCGCCGAGATCGCCAACACCAACGACGGCGACATCTTCATCTCGCTGCACTGCAACAGCTGGTTCAACGACGGCGCCCACGGACTGGAGACGTACTTCCTCTCGCCGGCCCAGAGCGACTGGGCCAAGAGTGTCGAGGCGGCCGAGAACGCGACCCCCGGTGCGGGCGCGCCGGCGGGCGACGTCGACTTCATCGTGTGGGAGCTCGTGCAGAACCGCTTCATCAGCAGCAGCAGCCAGCTGGCCGAGATCATCCAGGCCGACATGACCGCGGCGCTGGGCCTGCCCAACCGCGGCGTGCGCCAGGCCGGTTTCCGCGTGCTGGTGGGAGCCTACATGCCGGCGGTGCTGATCGAGCTGGGTTTCCTGAGCCACAAGTCGGAAGAGGAGAAGCTGGGTGACCGCACCTACCAGCGCCAGCTCGCGGCGGCCCTGGGCGAGGCGATCCTGACCTACCGCAAACAGCTCTCCGCGCCGCCCGGCGACGCGTCCGGCGACGCAACTGGCGGCGAGGCCTACGAGGACAACGAGCCGGTGGGAGGTGAGCGTCGTGACTGACCCGAAGCACCCGGACGAGCACCGGAGCCCGGCCGACGAGACGCCGCCCGAAGGCGTGCTCGCGCCGACCCAACGCACCCTCGACGCGCGGCCCGGCGCCCGCCGGCGCGCTTCGGTGCGCCGTGAGGTGCCCCGGCCCCGGCGCAGGCGGCGCGGTCCCTGGGTGGCGTTGCTGCTGGTCGCGGCCCTGGTGGCGGCCGGCTCGTGGTGGTTCACCCGGGGCGGCGACGACGACCTGCCCATCGACTTCACCGGCGGCCAGACGGGTCCGGCCGAGCAGGGCACCGTGGGCGGCGACCGGGCGGTGGTGCTCGTGTTCCCCGAGTGGGACGCGGGCGGCTACGTCACCGAGCAGCGCCAGATCCCGAGCCGCGACCGGCCCGGCGAGGACCTCTTCGGGCTGATGGAAGTGCTGTGCGCGGGGCCGCGCATCAGCGGTGCGGTGAGCGCCATGCCCCGGGGCACGCGCGCCCTGGCGGCGTTCTACAATCCGGACGACCAGTCGGTGGTGCTCGACTTCTCGCGCGAGCTCGTCACGGGGCATCCCGGGGGCAGCGCGGCCGAGGCGGCGACCCTGACCTCGATCCTGCGCACGGTGGCGCTGAACTTCCCGTCGACGCGGCGGTGCGTGATCCTGGTGGAGGGCGCCCAGGTGGAGACCCTGGCCGGACACCTGGACATGGTGCGGGGCTTCGATCCGCGCCGGTGGCTCTGATGACCGGTGTGGGCAACAGCCAGGCGCCCATCGGCGTGTTCGACTCGGGCCTGGGCGGGCTGACGGTGCTGCGCGAACTGCACGCGCGCCTGCCCGGCGAAGACCTGCTCTACTTCGGCGACACCGCCCGCGTGCCCTACGGCACCAAGGGCGAGAAGACCGTGCGCGCCTTCGCCCGCCAGGACGCGGGGCTGCTCGTGGCGCGCGGCGTGAAGATGGTGGTGGTGGCCTGCAACACGGCCAGCGCCTTCGCGCTCGAGTACCTGCGCGAGGTGCTGCCGGTGCCGGTGCTGGGCGTGATCAATCCCGGCGTGCGCACGGCCCTGGCCGCCACGCGCGGGGGCGCGGTGGGCGTCATCGGCACCTCGGGCACCATCCGTTCGCGGCGCTACCAGGAGGGCCTGGCCGCCGGCGGCCTCGACGCCGGGCGCATCGTGGCCCGCGAGTGCCCGCTCTTCGTGCCGCTGGTGGAGGAGGGGCTGCACGCCCACGCCATGACGCAGCTGGCCCTGGACGAGTACCTGGCGCCGGTGCGCGCGGCGGGGGTCGACACGCTGATCCTCGGCTGCACGCACTACCCGCTGCTGAAGGCGGAGATCGGCACCTACATGGGGCCCGACGTCAACCTGGTCGATTCGGCCGAGGCCCTGGCCGAAGCGGCGCACGGGCGGCTGGCCGAACTCGACCTGCTGCGGCCCGACGCCGTGTCCGGCCGCGCGGGGGAGCTGTCGTTCGTGCTGAGCGACATCCCGTGGAAGTTCCAGGAGATCGGGGCCCGCTTCCTGGGCAAGCCGATCGCCGACATGCAGACGGTGGGGCTGGACGAGATGGAAGCGGCCGGCCACGCCATCGGTTGAACGACGAGACCGACGAGAACCCGAAAGGACGAGCATCGTGATTGAACGAGCCGGCGACCGCGGAATCGCCCAGCTGCGCCCGACGCGCATCACCAAGGACTACCTGCCCCACGCCGAGGGCTCCTGCCTGATCGAGATGGGCAACACCCACGTGATCTGCACCGCCTCGATCTCCAACGGCACGCCGCGCTGGCTGAAGGGCAGCGGCCAGGGCTGGATCACGGCCGAGTACGGCATGCTGCCGCGCTCGACGGGCGAGCGCATGCGCCGCGAGGCCGCCGGCGGCGGGGGCCAGGGCGGGCGCACCATGGAGATCCAGCGGCTGATCGGCCGCTCGCTGCGCGCGGTGACCGACATGGTGGCCCTCGGCGACCTGACGATCACCCTGGACTGCGACGTGATCCGCGCCGACGGCGGCACGCGCTGCGCCTCGATCAACGGCGCGGCGGTGGCCCTGTACGATGCGCTCGCGCGGCTGAAGCTGAAGAAGCACCCCATGCGCTCGCTGGTGGGCGCCATCAGCCTCGGGGTGCTGCAGAACGAGGTGCTGATGGACCTGGACTACCGCGAGGATTCGTCCGCCGAGACGGACATGAACCTGGTCATGGCCGAGGGCGGCGGGCTGATCGAGATCCAGGGCACGGCCGAGGAGCGACCCTTCTCGCGCGAGCAGCTCGAGCGCATGCTCGACCTGGGCGCGGCCGCCGTGGCCAAGATCAACGAGCTGCAGCGCAGGGTGCTGGAGATCTGATGCGCCGCCGGGCGCGCGCGGCCGGCCGGGGTCGGTCGCGGGACATCCGAACCGTGGAGGTGCCGCATGGGTGAAGCGAGGAAAGTCGTCCTGGCCAGCCGCAACGCCGACAAGGTGCGCGAGCTGAGGGAACTGTTCGCGGGGGCGCCGTTCGAGGTGGTCTCGGCGGCCGACTACCCGGGCCTGCCCGAGGTGATCGAGGACGGCACGACCATCCTGGGCAACGCCACCCGCAAGGCGCTGATCACGGCGGCATACACCGGCGAGATCGCCGTGGCCGACGACACCAGCCTGCAGGTGCGCGAACTGGTGGGCTGGCCGGACATCTTCGCCGCCCGCTTCTCCGGGCCCGACGCCACCTACGAGAGCAACGCCAGGCTCGTGCTCGAGCTGATGCGCGACGTGCCCGCCGGCTACCGCCAGGCGCGCTTCGCCACGGCGTGCTGCTGGATCGACCCGCGGCCGGAGCTGGTGGCGTACGACGTGCGGCGCCCGGCCACGCGGCGCTGGCTGCGCAACCCGTGGCTCAGGGCCATCGAACTGCAGGACAAGGCCGACGAGTGGTCGTACTGGAACGGCTTCGTCGATCGGGCGGCCGCCTGGCGCGACTACGCCACCGCCATGCAGGCCGACCTGGCCGGCCACGGCCACGACAAGTCGCGCCTGCGCCAGGTGGCCGACGGGCTGCTCGGCTCGGTGCCCGAACTGAGCGGCGCGCCGGTGACGGTGCCCGCGGGCCAGATGCGGGTGCCCGACAGCCGCATCTGGGCGGTGGAAGGGCCGGACACCGAGGAGCCGCCGCTGACGCGCATCGCGCCGTCGGGCCTGGATCCGGAGGCGCCGGGCCGCGCCGTGAACGACGAGTTCTGGCTGGAGATCGCCACCGAGGGCAAGCTGCTCGGCACGATCACCGACCAGCCGATCGGCGGCGGCGGCTTCGGGTACGACCCGATCTTCCGGGTGGGCGAGGGCCAGCGCACCCTGGCCGAGATGGAGCCCGACGAGAAGAACGCCATCAGCCACCGGGGCCGCGCGCTGAAGCGCATGCTGAAGACGGTGGCGCGGGCGTACGGGCTGGAGGCCCTGGCGGCAGACTAACGGGCTTTTGCGGCGAGGGCCGGACCTTCCCCGTTTGACTTGGGGCGGTCCGGCCGTATCTTCGGTTTCCCTCTTCTTGGACCTCGGTCGGGGCGTGGCGCAGTCCGGTAGCGCACCTGCTTTGGGAGCAGGGTGTCGGAGGTTCGAATCCTCTCGCCCCGACCAGTCTTCCCTAGAGAGCCACCTCGAACCCCTCGAACCGCGGCGGCCCCAGGTAGGTGCCCTCGGGCGCACGCGACTTGCCGCCGTGGGCCTGCTTGAAGGCGTCGGACTCGGTCCAGGCGTGGAAGTGGGCGTACGACTCCCAGCGGGAGTGGGAGATGAAGACGCGGCCGCCCTCGATCTCGGGGCCCTGCAGCAGGTGGAACTCGATGAAGCCGGGCACCTCGTCGAGCTTCGAGTCGCGGGTGCGCCAGACCTCGATGAAGTCGTTCTCGCGGCCGGCGGCGATGGGGAAGCGGTTCATGGCGATGTACATGGAGACTCCTCGGCGGAGATGACGGGTCGATGGGGGCGGGCACAGGATAGGGTCGCGGGAGGGAGACGGCCAACGCCTGCGCCGACTCCGGCCGGGAACGTGCGGAGCGGGGCCTTCGGTGGCGCCCCGCGGGGCCCTGGGAGGGCCAAGGTGCGGCGACACAGCGGGTTGGCGGGCGCGCGGGCGAGGGCTGGCGGACCGCGCCCGAATCGTGCTGGAGGGGCGGCGACAGGGGCCTGCAGGGCCCGCATCCGCCGCGCGGGAAACCGGGTAAAGCGGCCAAGGGGAAGGGGATCAGGGTCTTGACATCCGCTCTTCCGATGGCCATTATTCGCGTCCGCCCGCGAGAGATCGGTTCTGGCGATCGGATCGAACCCGAACTTCCGGCGCAGCTGCAACCCGACTCCCGCCGCAGGGCAAGACGACTCGGGCGCCCGTAGCTCAGCTGGATAGAGCAGCGGATTTCTAATCCGCAGGCCGCAGGTTCGAGTCCTGCCGGGCGTGCCAAAAAACCGAATATGGTGGTGGATGTAGCTCAGCTGGCAGAGCCCCTGGTTGTGGTCCAGGTGGTCGTGGGTTCGAATCCCATCATCCACCCCATTTTTTTATCCAGTGACAGGGCCTGGTCTGGTACTGTCCCCCCGCACAATAAGCCGGAACCAACCCCTATCCTGACGCACCCCGGCCCACGCCGGGACAAGGAGGACGCGCACATGGCAGGCGTCAACAAGGTCATCATCGTCGGCAATCTCGGCCGCGATCCCGAAATCAAGTACACCCAGAGCAACGTCCCGGTGGCGAACTTCTCCGTGGCGACCACCGAGAACTGGAAGGACAAAGCCAGTGGCGAGTGGCAGGAGAAGACCGAGTGGCACCGCATCGTCTGCTGGCGCCACCTGGCCGAGCGCGCCGAGAAGTACCTGAAGAAGGGTAAGCAGGTGTACATCGAGGGCAAGCTCGAGACCCGCAAGTGGACCGGCCAGGACGGCAACGACCGCTACACCACCGAGATCATCGCGCGCGAGATGCAGATCCTCGGCCGCCGCGAGGAGGGCGAGGGCGGCGGCGGTTACGGTGGCGGCGGTGGCGGCTACGGCGGCGGCCAGCAGAGCGGCGGCGGGAACTTCAGATCGGAAGAGC
>JAGRNP010000057.1 GCA_020440705.1 bacterium
CCGCGACCGCCGCCTACGCGGCCTGCCTCGCGGCCCACGGACCGGGCGCCACCCACCACCACGTGCGGGCGCAGCTGGGTCTGTGCCGCCTGGCCGTCGCCGCCGGCGATGCGGAGGCCGCGCGCAGGCGGGCCGAGGCGGCCCTGGCCCTCGCGCCGGCCGACGCGGAGGCGTTGCTGGTCCTGGTCTCCCTGACCGCGGCGCGTGGGGATTCCGCGGAGGCCGCGGCGTGGGCGCGCGCGCACGTCGCCCATCATCCGACGGCGACCGAGGCCGTGGCGGGCGCCCTGCTCGAGTGCGGCCTGGCCGAGGCAGCGGCCGCGGTCCTGGGTGACGGCCCGACCGGCGCCCCCGCCCTCGGCCTGGGTCTGCTCACCTGCGCGCTGGCCCTCGGGCGCGACCTGGAGCTCGATCTGGACCTGGACCCCGAGGCGGCCGATGCCGCTTTCCGCGCCTGGATCTCGCGTCTCTGGCGCAGCCGGCGCACCGACCTGATGGCCGCCTTCGCCGCCAACGCCGGCGCCGTGACCGGCGCCTTCCCGTGGCTCGAGGAGTTCCTCGCCGCCGAGACCGCCCGCCTGCGGGGCGGCTGATCGCCTCCCGGCGCGCCCCCCAAAAAAGGATCCGGCCCGCGGGGGGCCGGATCCTGGTCGTGCCTCGCGTCGGGGCGCCGGACGCTAGCCGCTCTTGTCGGCGATGAAGAACCGGGTGCGCAGCTCGGCCACGTAGTCGGCCAGCTTCGCCTCGATCTTCTCGTTCTCCACGACCTGGCGCAGGTTGTCCTTCAGCTCGTCGTAGGTGTACATGTGGCCCTGGGTGCGGGCGAGGAGCTTGAAGACGTACCATCCGGCCGGCGTGAGCACGGGCTCGGTGATCTGGCCCACCTCCACGCCGCCGAGGGCTTCCTGGAACTGGGGCGAGAGGTCCTCGAGGCGGAAGGTGCCGAGGGTGCCGCCGTTCAGCGCGCTGGCCGGATCGCCGCTGACCTCGTTGGCCACCAGGCTGAAGGCCTCGCCGCCGACCACCCGCCGGCGGGCGTCGTCGATGGCCGCCTTCGCCGCGTCGACGTCGGCCTGGGTGACCTCGATGGGCAGGAAGATCTGGCTGATGGCCCGCCGGTTGCCGTCCTGCAACGAGTCGACGCGCAGCAGGTGCACGCCCCGGCTCGAGACCACCGGCTCGCTCACCTCGCCCACCTGCAGGGCGAAGATGGCGCGATCGAGATTCGCGTCGAAGAGATCGCCCGGCGCCACGACGCCCACGATGCCGCCCCGCTTGGCGTTCGGGCCGCGCGAGAATTCCCGCGCCACGTCGGCGAACGAGCGCCCGGAGTCGAGGGCCGCCTGGATGCGCCGGACCTCGGCCTGAACCGCCTGCCGCACCTCGACCGAAGGCTGCACCGGGATCATGATGTCGGCGATGGTCAGGCTGTCCGGCTCGGAGGGCATCTGGTCGAGGTTGTCGAGGTAGTACTGGCGCACCTCGTTCTCGAGCACCTCGACATCCGGCCGGATGAACTTGCCGACGACCAGCCGCAGGTACTGCTGGTCCCGGAGCTGGCTGCTCATCCGGTTGCGGTAGTCGCCGAGGGTCATGCCGCTGCGCTGGAGCTCGCGTTCGAGGGCGTCCATGGAACCGAAGTGGTCGACGAACTGCTGGATCTTCTGTTCGACGCTCTGCCGGATGACCTCGTCGTCGACCTGCATGTCGGCCTGCCGGGCCGCGGCGATGATCAGCTTGCTCTCGATGAGCCGCTCGAGCATCTCGCGCCGGACGGTGGCCGGCTCCTCGGTCACCTTCTCGCCGGCGTACTCCTTCTCCAGGCGGTACAGCTCGATCTCGCGGTCGAGGTCGCTCTGCAGGATCGCCTCCTCGTCGACGATGGCGACGATGCGGTCGATGAGTTCGGGTTCGGCCTGGGCCGCCGCCCGTGCGGCGCCCGTCGCCAGCAGCGCGGCCACCAACAAGGCGGCCCAGCGGCGGGAGGGACCGTGATCCGGCGCAGGAATCATCACGTGCGTTCTCTCCTCGCGGTTCCTAGTGGGTCGGGGCCGACACCGCGACGTGCAGCTCGTCCCACGACTTCAGCGGGCCCAGGTTCTCGGGGAACTTCTCGATCGCGACCTGGGTCTGCCACTCGGCCAGGGCCGCCTGGAACGCCCGCTCGGCGAGGATGTTCCCCAGCCGCTGGTCGACGTTGTCGCGCACCTCGGACAGCTCGGGCTGACGCGGCGGGTGCACGGCGTCCAGGGCCACCACGGCGAAGCGGCCGTCCTCGGTGGGGAACGGATCGCTGACCGCCCCGATCTCCATGCCGAACAGGGCGTCGCGCAGGGCGCCGCGGCCGTCGGCGCGGATGCCCGTGAAGCGGCCGCCGCGGGACTTGTTCTCGGCGTCGGTGCCGCGGGCCACCAGGATCTCCCGCCAACTGGTGCCCGCCCGCGCCTCGTCCCGGGCCGCGAGCGCCGAAGCCTCGTCGGCGCAGACGACGAGCCGGCCGTCCCGCGTCTCGGGCAGGGCGTACTGGCCGCCCACTTCCGACCAGAAGGAATCACGCTGGGCGTCGGAGAGTTCGCCCTGGGGCATGACCGAGGTGTAGAGCTTGTTCACGAGGAGCTCTTCGAGCTTCTTGCGGACCGCGTTCACGGTGTCCGGATGCTTGTCGTAGCCGAGACGGACCGTCTCGAACCGCAGCAGGTCCTTGTTCACGTCAGTGTTGATGGCGCTGCGCAGGCCACCCAGCATCTGCGCCCGCTTGGGCCGCGCGAAGACGCTCATGTCGTCGAACCGGGCCTTGTACTGGCCGACGGTGACCTCGTGGCGGCCTTCCCCCGGCTGGTCGTAGGCGTAGAAGAGACGGTCGGCCGCCGCGGCGGGAACGTCCAGGGGCAGCAGATCCTCGCGCCGGACCGGATCCTGGGTGCCCGGATAGAAGACCTCCTCGCCCACCGGCAGGCCGGCGAAGACGATGGCCAGCGCCTCCTCGTCGAGCACGTAGTCGTAATGCTCCTGGGCCCGGGCCTTGAAGTCCTCCTGGGCCTGGCCCTTGGCGCGGGCCCGGAAGGTGTTCACGATGCGCTCGCGCAGGTCCTCGAAGGGCGGCAGTTCGACGTCCTTCTCCTCGAGCACCTTCACGACCCAGTAGCCGAACTCGGTCTTGATGGGCTCGGAGACGCCGCCGATCGGCGTGGCGAAGATGGCACCGTCGAATTCCTCGCTGTAGCGGCCGAAGGGCACGCTCAGCGCGTACTCGCCGTTCGGGTCGGGATCGCCGGCATGGAACCGGGAGGCGACCTCGAGCCAGTCCATGCCGCCGAGGGCCGCCGCGCGGGCCTCCCGCGCCTGGTCGACGTAGTCGGTGATGACGTACTGGCAGGTCCGCGCGTGCTTCATCTTGGCATAGTGCGCGCGGAGCGTCTCCTCGGACGGGTCGGGCACGTCGGCCTTCAGCTCGTGCGCCCACATGACCTGCTCGCCCTCGTATCCGCTAAGGCTCTCGCGCGCCCCGACGATCTGCGGATCGGAGGCGAACTTCTGCTGGGCCACCTGATACATGACTTCCTTGGTGATGAGCGAGCCCAGGAACTTCTCCTTGCCCTCGAGGCCGGCCATGTCGAGCACCTCGCCGTTCTCTCCCCGCGGCAGTTCGTCGCGCTCGAGCCTGGCCAGGCGGTCCTCGTAGTAGTCGGCGCGGATGGCCGTGTCGCCCACGCGGGCCAGGATCGCGGACGTGTCGCCGGAGCCGGACTCGCCGCCCGATCCGCAACCGGTCGCCAGGACCGCGGTCGCCGCCAGGATGAGGGTGAGGATCCGCAGCGACGCCGTCGGGCGCGCGGGCGTCGGGTTCGGGCGGTTCAGGGCGCGGCGCATCGGTACTCCTCGGGGTCTCGGGTCGTGGTGCCGGGGGGCGCTCCCGGACGCAAACACGCAGCCGGCCTCGCCGGCTGCCGTCCAGCCACCGCAAGGGGTGGCCGAGGCGGAATTATAGGGCCCGCAAGGGCGGATTCGCCAGCAAAAACCCCTGCGCGGGCCTGCCAACCCGGGTCGCTCGGCGAAGTTCCCGTCGTCCGGAAACGGCGACGGCGCGGGCTCGGGCCCGCGCCGTCGTGTGCATCGGGTCGCGCCGCGTCAGGGGCGCGGAATGTAGCGGGGCACCACGTTGTCCGGCACCGGCGTCTCGTGGATCTCGTCCCAGGACGGCAGATCGGCGAGGTTCTCCTCGTGCAGTTCGATCACGATGTCCCGGCGCCAGCCCGCCATGAGCCGGTCGAGCTGGGTCCGCTCCCGGTCGCGCCGGATCCGCACGCCCGCCGCCTCGGCCGACGCGACCTTGTCCGGCGCGGAAGGCGGCCGGACCTCGTCCAGGCGGGCCACGGCGAAGCGGCCTTCGTCCAGCTCGAAGACCTCGCTGACCTGGCCGGGCTCCATGGCGAAGAGGAGGTCGCGGAGGGCTCCCTCGCCATCGGCCCGCACGCCGAGCAGGCGCCCCTGGCGCTCGCGGTTGACCGCATCGCTGTCGTAGCGCGCGACGATCTGGTCCCAGTCGACACCCTTGAGCGCCGCCTCCCGGGCCTCGTTGGCGAATTCCTCGACCAGGCAGACCACGAGGCGGCCGTTGCGCGTCTCGGGCAGTTCGAATTCGGCGCTGTGCAGGGTCCAGAACGAATCGAGCTGGGCCGCCGTGACCCGGCGATCGATGTCGAGGGCCTCGTCCTTCAATTTCTTGATGAGCATCTCCTCGATCTTCGCCTCGACCCGGATCTGCACGCCGGGGTCCTGCGGATAGCCGCGCTGGTCGGCCTCGAAGGTGAAGAGGGCCTTCTCCACCTCGGCGGCGACCATGGCACGCAGACCCGCGATGAGCCCCTCCCGCGTCGGGCGCTGGGATCCGGTCATGCGGTCGAACTTCACCTTGAAGTCGCCGACGGTGTAGACCCGCTCGATGCCCTCGGGGGTCTTGTAGTGGTAGAAGGGCGATTCCATGGCGACGGTCGAGACGTTCAGCGGCGGCAGCTGCTCGCCGGTCAGGCTGCGCTGGTCGGCCACGGTGCGCGGCAGACCGTCGTACACCGTCTGCAGGGCCGCGGACTCGATCACGAAATCGTAGTTCCTGTGCACCGTCTCGCGCATCTTGGCCTGCAGGCGCCGGATGTTCCGCCGGCGGATGTGGTCGAGGATGCTGGCGCGGGCCTTCTCGACGGGCGGCCGGCGACCGGCCTTCTCCGATTCCACCTGGACGATCAGGTAGCCGTAGCTCGTCTGGACAGGCTCGGTCACCTCGCCGATGCCGACGCCGTAGACGGCGTCCTCGACCTCGACCTTGTAGCGCCCGAAGGGGATCTCCAGGACGTACCGGCCCATGGGATCCTCCTGGCCGGTGTGGTAGCGCGCCACCACGTCCTCCCACGGCGTGCCCGCGAGGGCCATCGTCCGCGCGGCCTGGGCGTTCTCCAGGAAGTCCGTCACCAGGATCCGGCCCGTGCGGGTCGAGCCCATCTTCTCGTAGTAGGCGTCGAACTGCTCGGTGGAGATGAAGCCCGCCGGCTCGTTGATCTCGTCCCGCCACAGGGCCATGCCCGCCTCGTACGCCGTCAGCGAACTGCGGGCGTGGGCGATGTCCTGCCCGGCGCCGTAGCCGAGGGCCTCGGCCGTCTGGGCCAGGACCTGGTTGTCGACGAGGTGGTCCAGGAAGGCGCGCCGGCCCGCCGGCGTCGACGTGTCCAGAAGCTGCCCGTCCTCGCCCCGGGGCAGGTCCTCGGCCGCCGTGAGGGCCAGCCGCAGACGGTAGGTCTGCGACGTGATGGGGACCTCGCCCACCTTGGCCAGCAGCACCGCATCGGCCTCGGCGCCGGACTTGTCGCCGCCGCCGCAGCCGGCCAGGAGCACGAGTCCGGCCAGGGCGGCCAGGACCGGGAGGAGGAGCCGGAAACCGGCCCGGGAACGGCGGGAAGAGGGCGCCAGGGGACGCAGCGAGCGGGACATGCTTACTCCTTGCCGGACAGCTCGGCCAGCCGGTCGAGCATGACGGACGCCACGACCAGTTGCTCCTCCCTGGCCGCAGGCACTTTCATGATGAATTGTTCAACGGCCTTGAATTGAAGGCCTTTGGGACCTGTTTCCAACAAGCCCTGAATAATAGGGGCCGGGGGCTCCTGCCCGCCAGCGAAAAAGAAATCGAGGCCCTGCCGGCCGCCCTTGATCTCGTCGATGCCCAGGGCGCCGGCCCGGATGCGCAGGCTCTGGATCTTCAGCAGGTTCTCCACCGCGGGCGGCAGCTGCCCGTAGCGGTCGCGGAACTCGTCCCGCAGGCGCAGGCAGGCGGCCGCCTTGCGGGTGCGGGCGACGCGGCGGTAGAGGTCCATCTTCTGCTGGGCGTCCCCGACGTAGTCGTCGGGCAGGTAGGCCGAGACGCGCAGCTCGACCTTCACGTCGAGCGGTGCAACGCCGCCGCCGCCCTGGAGTTCCGCGACCGTTTCCTCGAGCAGGCGGCAGTAGAGGTCGAAGCCGATGGCCTCCATGTGGCCGTGCTGCTCCTCGCCGAGCAGGTTGCCGGCGCCGCGGATCTCGAGGTCGCGCATGGCGATGTGGTAGCCCGAGCCCAGGGCCTGGAACTCCTCGAGGGCCGCCAGGCGCCGGCGGGCGTCGGCGGTGAGCCGTTCGCCGGGCGGGGTCATCAGGTAGGCGAAGGCGCGCTGGTTGCCGCGACCGACCCGTCCGCGCAGCTGGTAGAGCTGGGCCAGCCCGAAGCGGTCGGCGCGGTCGATGATGATCGTGTTCACCCGCGGCATGTCCAGGCCCGACTCGATGATGGCGGTGGCGACGAGCACATCGAACTTCTGGTCGAGGAAGTCGGTCATGATGTGCTCGAGCTTCTCCTCCTTCATCTGGCCGTGGGCCCAGGCGACGCGCACGTTCGGCAGGAGCTCGCGGATGAGCTGGGCGGTGCCCTCGATGGTCTGCACCCGGTTGTGCACGAAGAAGACCTGGCCGCCCCGGTGCAGCTCGCGCAGGATCGCCTCGACCAGGGTCTGCTTGCTGAAGGCGCACAGTTCGGTGTGGATGGGCAGGCGGTCGCGCGGCGGCGTGTTGATCAGGCTCATGTCGCGGGCGCCGGCGAGGGCCAGGTAGAGGGTGCGCGGAATGGGCGTGGCGCTGAGGGTCATGACGTCGACCAGCCGGCGCAGTTCCTTCAGGCGCTCCTTGTGCTTGACGCCGAAGCGCTGCTCCTCGTCGACGATCAGGAGGCCGAGGTCCTTCAGCTTCACGTCGCGCGAGAGGAGGCGGTGGGTGCCGATGAGCACGTCCACCTTGCCCGTGGCCGCGCGGGCGAGGATCTCCTTCTGCTCGGCGGGCGACCGGAAGCGGCTGAGGGTCTCGACCTTGACCGGGAACTCGCGGAAGCGCTCGCCGAAGGTCTCGCCGTGCTGCTGGGCGAGCAGGGTGGTCGGGCAGAGCACGGCGACCTGCTTGCCGGCCAGGACCGCCTTGAAGGCCGCCCGGATGGCCACTTCGGTCTTGCCGAAGCCCACGTCGCCGCAGACGAGGCGGTCCATGGGCTGGGTGTCCTCCATGTCGCGCTTGGTGTCGGCGATGGCCGTGAGCTGGTCGGGTGTCTCGTCGTAGAGGAACGACTCCTCGAGGGCCCGCTGCAGCGGCGCGTCGGGCGGGAAGGCGAAGCCCGGCCGGGCCGCGCGGGCCGCATAGAGCTCGATCAGCTCGGCCGCCATGGCCCGGATCGCCTTGCGCGCCTTGCCCTTGACCTTCAGCCAGCTGCCCGAGCCGAGGCGCGCGAGCGGCGGGTTGGCCCCCTGGTCGGAGCTGTAGCGCTCGACCTGGTCGATGTTCTCGACCGGCACGTAGACGAGGCCCTCGTCGGCGTATTCCACCTGGAGACACTCGCGCTCCACGCCTTCGACGGTGATCACCTTCAGGCCCCGATAGCGCCCGATGCCGTATTCGAGGTGCACGACGAACTCGCCCGGCACCAGCGACGCCCGCTCCTTGACCAGGCCGCTGCTGCGGTGGCGCACCCGGGTGGGCCGGCGGTAGCGCTCGAAGAACTCGTGGTCGGTGAGCAGGGCCACGCGGGCGTCGGGCCAGGTGAAGCCGGCGCTGAGGCTCCCGACCCGCGGCCGGGTGGCGGGTGGGCGGTCGTCGACGTCGTCCAGCAGCTCGGCCAGCCGGTCGGCCTGGCCGCGGTTGTCGCAGGTGAGCAGCACGGTCTGGCCCGCGGCCTCGCGGGTGCGCAGGTCCTCGCGCAGGCGCGCCACGTCGCCGCCCCGGAGCTGCTGGCCCGTCGTCGCGAAGGCCAACTGGGCGACCGGATCGCGGTCGAGCCAGCGGGCGTTCTCGTCGCCGGCGATCCAGCCGCCGGTCACCCACAGGTGCTGCAGCCGCGGCAGGGCGAGCTCCGCCGCCGGGGCCACGAGCTCGGCCACTTCCGGCAGGGCCGGTTCGCGTTCGAGGCGGCCGGCGCGCAGGCGGGGGATCTCGCCATCGAGCAGCTCGGACTGCTCGGACAGGCGGACCGGATCCCACCAGAACACGGCGCCGCCCGCGGGCAGGTAGTCGGCGACCGTCGCCACCGGACCGGTCCAGGGCAGGTAGGTCTCGAGGCCGTCGTCGGCGAGGCGGTCGTCGAGGCGGGCCTCGAGGTCGTGGATGAAGTCGGGATCGGCGTCGGCACCCGCCGCAGCGAGGGCCTCCTCCGTCCGGCCCAGCACCGCCAGGACCGCGTCGTCGTCGAGGAGCAGGTGGCTGACCGGCAGCACGAGCGCCTCGTCGCCCCTGGTGGTGGTGCGCTGGGTCTCCACATCGAAGCGGCGCAGGGAAACGATCTCGTCGTCGAAGAACTCGATGCGCAGGGGTTCGGCGCCCGGAGTGAAGACGTCGAGCAGGCCGCCGCGGCGGGCGAAGTCGCCCACCTTGGCCACCATGCCCGCCGGGCGATAGCCGCGCCGGGCGAGCTCGAGGCAGAAAGCGTCGACGTCGACCCGCTGGTCGACCTTCAGGCGCAGCGCCGCCCGTTCGAGGGTGCCCGGGGCGATGATGCGCTGCCGCAGGCCGCTGATCGATGTGACGACGATCTGACGGCCTCCGGCCACGAGGCGCTGCAGGCCGTCCATGAAGTCGCCCACCATGGCCGGCTCGGGGCTGTTGTGGTCGAAGGCGAGGACTTCCTGCTGGGGCAGATGCACGACGTTGTCCGGGCCGAGCCACGCCTCGAGGTCGTCGGCGAGCTGGTCGGCCGACTGCCGGTCGGGGGTGACGACGAGTCCGGTGCGGCCCGCCGCGTGGAACCATCCCGCCAGGAGCAGGGCGCCGGCGCCGCCGTACAGGCCGGACAGGAGCACCGGGCCGTCCGGGCCCGGCTTGAGGGCGGACTCCACCCTCGCGACGGCCTCGAAGAGGCCCTCGCCCGCGACGTGGTCGGCGAAGGTGGCGTGCAGCAGCCCGCGTCCCCGGTCGGGAGCGCCGGTGCCGCCCGCGGCGGCGTGGTCGTCCATGGGCCTTGTCGTGACGGGGCCGCGCGGATCGTCGCCGCGGGGCCCGGCTGCGCAACCCGGTCAGAAGGTGGCGCGGTTCTCGTTGAAGGGCGTGATCATGCGCAGCCGCTCGATGATGGGCGGCAGGGCCCCGATCACGTAGTCGACCTCGGCCTCGGTGTTGTACCGGGAGAGGCTGAAACGGATCGAGCCGTGGGTCAAGGTGAACGGAAGTCCCATGGCCCGCAACACGTGGCTGGGCTCGAGGCTGCCGCTGGTGCAGGCCGAACCGCTGCTCGCGGCCACCCCGACCCGGTCGAGCAGCAGCAGGATGCCCTCGCCCTCGATGTAGCGGAAGCTGATGTTCGTCGTGTTGGGGAGGCGGCCCACCGGATCGCCATTGGCCTGGCAGTCGGGGATCGCCGCGAGCAGCCCCTGCTCGAGCCGGTCCCGCAGGGCGCGCACCCGCGTGTTCTCCTCGTCGATGTGGACCGCGGCGAGCTCGCAGGCCACACCCAGGCCGGCGATGCCGGCCACGTTCTCGGTGCCGGCGCGGCGCCCCCGCTCCTGGTGACCGCCCACCACGAGGGGACGCAGCTTGGTCCCCTTGCGCACGTAGAGCGCACCGACGCCCTTGGCCGCGTGCAGCTTGTGTCCGGAGAGGCTGAACAGGTCGATCGGCGCGGACTTCAGGTCGAGCGGCAGCTTGCCCGCGGCCTGGACCCCGTCCACGTGGAAGACCGCCCCCCGCTCCCGGACCAGCGCGCCCGCGGCGGCCACGTCGAAGATCACGCCGGTCTCGTTGTTCGCCATCATGATCGAGACGACGGCGGTGTCGTCGCGCAGGGCGCCGCGGAGTTCGTCCAGATCGAGGTGGCCGGCGCCGTCCACCTTCAGGTAGGTGACCTCGTAGCCCTCGCGCTTCTCCAGGTCGCGACACAGACCCAGGACGGCCGGATGCTCGACCTCGGTGGTGATCAGGTGCCGCTTGTCCGGATGGGCGCGCAGCGTGCCCACGATGGCCAGGTTGTCGGCCTCGGAGCCGCCGCCGGTGAACACGATCTCCGCCGGCTGGGCCGCCCCCAGCAGGGCCGCGACCCGTTCGCGGGCGCGCGCGAGCTCGTCGCCCGCACGGGCGCCGAAGCGGTGCATGCTGCTGGGGTTGCCGTAGTGCTCGGTCAGCAGCGGCACCATGGCCGCGAGCACCTCGGGGGCCACCGCCGTGGTGGCGTTGTTGTCGAAGTAGACGCCGCGCTCGGGCGGGCTCGGGAGGCCTTCGGTCATGCTGAACGACGTGCTCATCAGTGGTTCACCTCGACGACCTGCAGCGAATCGGCGACGAACTCGCGCAGCTTCTCCTCCACGATTCCCTTGATGGTCGCGTCGGACTTGCGGCAGGCGGCGCAGGCCCCGGTCAGCCGCACGTAGACCCGGCCGTGCTCGTAGCGCACGAGTTCGATGCCGCCGCCGTCGGCGCCGAGGGCCGGAACGACCTCGTCGTCGAGCACCGCGCGGATCCGGGCGACCACGCCGGCGTCGGCGGGCGCGTGGGCCACCTCCGGTCGCGGCGCCAGGGGCGCCAGCTCGACCAGGCCGCCGGCAGGCGCCGGCGGCGCGGTCGCCGCGGCGTCGGCCGCCGCGAGCTTCTCCCAGCAGTCGCGCAGCAGGTCGCCCAGGTCGTGGTGGCAATCGGTGCAGCCGCCGCCCGCCTTCGTGAAGTTCGTCACATCCTCGATTTCCGCCAGCCGGTGGGTGAGGATCGCGTCGCGGACGGTCTCCTTCGTGACCTGGAAGCAGTGGCACAGGAGCGTCGACTGCTGCAGGAGGCCGCAGGGCACGTCGCGCCCCTGCTTCCGGAAGTAGTCGACCATGGCGGCCTCGAGGGCTTCCCGCCCCATGACCGAGCAGTGCATCTTCTCGCGGGGCAGGCCGTCGAGCTCGGCGGCGATGTCCTCGTTGGTGATGCGGGCGGCCTCCTCGAGGGTCTTGCCCCGCACCATCTCCGTCAGCACGCTGCTGCTGGCGATGGCACTGCCGCAGCCGAAGGTCTGGAAGCGGGCCTCGGCGATGCGGCCGTCGGCGTCCAGGCGGAAGCTGAGCCGCAGGGCGTCGCCGCAGGCCATCGAGCCCACCTCGCCGATGCCGTCGGCGTGATCGACCTCACCGACGTTGCGGGGATTCATGAAGTGGTCGAAGACCTTTTCGGAGTAGTTCCACATGGCCGTTCTCCACGGGTCCGGGGGCCGTTGCCGGGAAGGGACACGCGAAAGGTAGGATCATAATAGTGGTTTTTCAAAGACAAGGTGGCCCCCGGGAGCACCCCCGCCGCAGCGGGATGGACCCGGGGGCCGCGTGGGTTCAGGGCAGGAGCGTCACCCGCCGCAGGGCGGGGCCGTCCGGGCCCGCCAGACGGATGAGATAAACCCCTGCCGCGACGCGGTTTCCCGCCTCGTCACGGCCGTTCCACGCCCAGCGGTGGGGGCCGGCGGCCAGCGGACCGTCCTGCAGGAGCGCGATGCGGGCGCCCCGCAGATCGTAGACCGCGAGCCGGGTCGGGCCGGCGGCGGCCAGCTCGTAGGCCAGTTCCACGCGGGGGTTGAATGGATTCGGCCAGGCCCGCAGGGCCGCCGCCCCGGGGACGCGATCGGGCACGGCGCTCACGGAGGCCGGATCGAGCCGCATGGCCAGCAGGTCCTTGCCCGTCGCGCCGGCGTAGGCGTACCCGGTCACGAAGACGGTGCCGTCGGCGGCCACGACGACGTCTCGCGCCTGGTCGGACGCGGAAGACGGGCCGTCGTAGCGGTGGGACCAGGTCTGCAGGCCCGTGTCGGGGGCGAAGCCCACGGTCGCCACGTCCCAGTCGGTGCCCGAGCCGTCGCTCAGGCCGGCGACCACGATGGTGCCGTCGGCGGCGACGCCGAGGCAGGTTCCCACGTCGTACCAGCCCGGCGGGCCGTCGTAGCGCTCGCCCTCCCAGACCAGGGCGCCGTCGGCCGCCGCGAACTTCAGGAGCATGTAGTCGTAGTTCCACCACACGTCCTGGACACCGCAGACGAGCAGGTCGCCCGCCGCGTCGAGGGCCAGGCCGCGCGGATCGTCACCGCCGTGGGTGGCGCCGTCGTAGCGGACGGACCAGGTCGGTGTCCCGGTCGCGCCGGCGAGGCGGTGCAGGGCCGTGTCGTAGCCGTTGGCGCCGAAGACCCGCGCGCAGACCGCGACGTCGCCGCCGGCGAGGTTGGCCAGCCAGTGAGCGGCCGAGGCGATGTCGGCCACCGCGTCGGGGAGTTCCCGGTCCCAGATCAGGCCGCCGTCGGAAGCGTCGAGCTTGCGGACCACCGTGGCGGCGACCCCGCCCGCGTTCTCGACGACCCCGGCGATGACGGGATGGCCGTCGGCGCCCACGACCACGTCCCAGGCGGCGTCTTCGACCAGCCCGGTGCCGCCGCGCAGGGCGGTCCAGGCCACGTTCCCGTCGGCGGCGTCGAGCCGCATGGCGAACATCTCGTTGCCGGCGCCGGTGACGAACTTGCGGCCGGCGCAGTAGGCGTTGCCGGCGGCGTCGACGGCCAGGGCCATGACGGCCTCGTCGAGTCCTTCGGCGCTCGCGTAGTGTCGGGACCAGACCAACTGCCCGGTCTCACCGTCCAGTTTCAGGACGATGATGTCGTCGCCCTGGCCTCAGCCGACGCAGCCGCGGATGAAGCCGGCGACGAGCAGCTGGCCGACCGAGTCCCAGGTCATGTCCGTGACGGCCACGTCCTTGTCGTCGTAGCCCTCGTAGCGATAGGACCAGAGGGCCGTGCCATCGGCCCGGTCCAGCTTGCGCACGTAGAGATCGGCGCCGCCGGTGGCCTCGGTCGACTCGCCGGCCACGACCGGGTGGCCGTCCGGGGCGACCCGGACCAGCCAGCCGTCGTCGTTGAACTGGGCGCCGCCGTCGTGGAGCACGCTCCAGCCGAGGGTCGGCGGATCGCCGGCCGCCGCCGCCGACGCCAGCACCAGCCCGACCGCGAGCAGCCATCCGCTTCGTCGCATCGGTCGTCCTTTCCGCCGGCGCGGGCCGGCCGGTCGGTCGCTACTTGATCAGGCTGAGCCGCGTGACGGCCTCGTGCCCGCCGTCGGCCCGCAGACGCGCGAAGTAGACGCCGCTGGGGACCCGGCGCCCGGCGGCATCGGTGCCGTCCCACGTCGTGCTGTGCTCGCCGGCCGCGCGGTTCGCCGCCACGAGGGTGCGGACCCGCCGGCCCTGCAGGTCGTAGACCGCCAGCTCGACCGCACCCGCCCGCGGCACCGCGTAGCGCAGCGTGGCGCGGGGGTTGAAGGGGTTCGGCCAGGCCGAGACCGCCACCACCGGCGCCGGCAGGTCGGGCCCGCCCGACGCGACCTGCTGGCGAATGACCTTCAGCTCCACGTCGTCCACGAAGAAGCCCGAGTAGTTGATGCTCGTGTCGCTGGCGAGGCGGAAGCGGAAGCGGACATCGGTCTCGCCGAGCCAGGGCGCGAGGTCGATGCTGTTGAGCACCCAGCTCGCGCGGGTGCCGTCGAAGACGGGCTTGCCGGACGGCGACTGGCCGCCCTGGCCGCTGCTGGCGTGGGTGTAGGCCGTGGCGAGCGGCGTCCAGGAGGCGCCGCCGTCGTCCGAGACCTCGCAGTAGGCACCGTCCCAGACGGCCTCGATCTCCCAGCGGGCCCAGAAGCTGAAGGTGCCCTCGAAGGCCCCGCTCAGGTCGGCGCCGGCGGCCATGGCCCAGGTCGTGTTGGCGTTGTCGGCGTAGTTGGCGCCGGGGCTGTCGTTGATGCTGTTGGCCGAGGCGTGCCCCGTGGCGGGAACGCTCGGGCCCCAGGATCCCGCCCAGTTCCCCGTGCCCGACTCGAAGTCGTCGCTGAAGAGGACGACCTCCTCGGCCTGCCCGAGCTGGAAGTCCTGGACCACCGGCACGGCGCCCACCGTCACCTGGGCCGACGCGCCGACGTAGCCGGTGCTCACGGCCTCGAGGCGGTAGTCGCCGTAGACCAGGTTCACGCTGTAGGCGCCCGCGGCGTCGGTGTTCACCGCGGTCACCCAGGTGTTCAGGGGCTCGGTGTAGACGTGCACCTGGGCGGCGAGGCCCGTGCCGCCGAGATCGGTCACGACGCCGGTCACGTCGCCGTGCGCCACCGGCTGCAGCACCACGTCCAGCACCGTGGGCGTGCCCCAGGTCGTGGCCACGCCCGTGACCGTCTGCGTGATGTAGCCGTAGGCGCTGTAGGTGATGTCGTAGGTGCCCGTGTCGAGCAGCTTGTAGTAGTCGCCGTGGTCGGGATCGGTGTGCACGGGCATGGCGTTGCCGACGACGGTGATCGTGGCGTCCAGGGGCAGGCCCGTGTCGCTGCCGGTGACGACGCCGTTGACCCCGTAGTGGCTGGCGTCGATGAAGTCGAGCAGGCTCTGGCGGTTGTCGGCCCAGTAGCCGTCGAGGGTCGACTCGGCGGGCCACTTCGTGTTGGAGACCTCGATGGTCACGTCGACGCAGTCGGTCTGGTCGTAGGACCAGTCCTGCAGGCAGCCGGTGGTGACGTACCAGTCGGCGCCGTTGGTGATGCCCTGCGGGAAGCTGCCGTTGTACATGGGCAGGTTCTGGGTCGAGTACTCGAGGCTGAGCTGGATCAGGGCGTCGTTGTCCGGCGCGAGATCGTAGGTGTAGTCCCAGGGGTAGTTCACGACGAGCGCGCCGCCGTGGCCGTTCTGGCTGATCACGAAGTGGTGGTTCTGGGAGAAGGTCATGAACTGCTGGGTCTCGATCTCGCGCGACGGATGGGTGCCCGCCGGCAGCTCGAAGTTGCGGTTCAGGTCGACCCCGTTGGCGTTGTAGCGCGTGTTGGCCGCGGTGCCGTCCGGGTTGTACGACGGCAGGATCGTGATCTCGGTGTGATCGAGCAGGGCGGTGATGTCCTCGTGGCCGGGCTGGCCGTAGTTCTCGACGAGCTCCTGGGCCAGGGTGAACAGCAGGTACATGGGCACGACCTCGTCGCCGTGCATGGTGCCGGAGAGGCGCACCTCGGGTTCGGCGGCCGAGTTCTGCACGTCGGCCGAGATGGTGATGCCCCACAGGTCGCGGCCCTGGACCGACTGGCCCCAGGTGAAGTCGCGGCAGAGATTCGGGTAGAGCGTCGCCAGCTCGGCGAAGCGGGCGCCGATCTGGGCGTGGGTCGGGTAGGTGCCCTTCTCGCCGACCTTGGCGGCCTTGCCGCCGGCCGCGTACTGGGCGAGCCAGCGGGCCTCGGTGGCTTCGCGCCCGGCCCGGTCGTGGTCGGGCAGGACGGTGACGGCGTAGCCGGCCGCGGCGAGCCGCGCCGCCTCGGCGTCGGTGACCCGGGGTTCGAAGACCAGGTGGAAGTGCTTGGGATCGGTGTAGACGATCCGGATCTGCTCCCGGTTGAAGGAGGCGATGGGCACGGTGGCCAGCAGCTCGTCCAGGGCGGCGTGGTCGGGCAGCTCGATGCGGACGGGCGCGTCGTTCCAGGTGGCGATCTCCCACAGGGGCAGTCCCTTGGCGTCGCGCGGGGGAACCGGGGCCGCGACGGCCGAGGCCGCCAGGGCCAGCAGGAGGAGGACGGCGAGGGTGGGCCGCTTCGTGATGCGCAGGGTTGTCATGTTCCAGCCTTCCGGAGCGTGGGCGGGTTCCTCCCCGCCGGGCGGTCCGGACGGGAAGACGGCGGCGGCCGGCCCGCAAGGGTCGACCGCCGCCCGGTACACTATTCTACTTCACCAGCATCATCTTCTGAACAGCAAAATCCCGGTCGGTGCGGACCCGCACGTAGTACGCGCCGCTGGCGACCCGGCCGCCGCTCTCGTTGGTGCCGTCCCAGACCACGGTGTGGGCCGCGGCGGGGCGGTTCTCGTCGACCAGGCGTTTCACCAGGCGTCCGGAGACATCGAAGATCTCCACGCGGACGTGCCCGGGGCGCGCCAAGTCGAAGTGGATGTTCGTCATGGGGTTGAACGGGTTGGGATAGTTCGGGTGCACGGCGAAGGTCCGGGGCAGCCCGCCCTCGAACGTCGCCTCGACCTCGTCGATCATCATCTCGGCCCCGCCCTGGACCAGGGCGTAGGAGTAGACGACGACCGTCCCGGCGGTCAGGCCCTCGCCGCTGTCGACGTAGCGCAGGTGGCCGTCGCCGACGGGGATCATCGCCTCGTTCAGGCGCACCCGCACGCCGTCGCCGGCGCGCCGGTACACGTTGAAGCCGTCGATGCCGGCGGGCACGACGCTCCACTCGAGCAGCATGCCGCCGCTCGTGTTCGAGACCATCAGCGGCTCGAGCACGGCCGCGACCGGCCCCTCGTCGTAGACCAGGTGCAGGCACCAGGAGTTGAAGGTCCCCGTGTCCCCGCCGGCGTTGTCGCTGATGGTCAGGGTCCACTCGCCCTCCATCTCCTCGCCGAAGAAGGCCGCGAGGTCCTCGGCCGGCGTCAGTTCGGCCGGGTACCAGCCGATGAGGTCGTCGGCGCTGCTGCCGGTCCGGTTGTGCAGCACCACCGCGGTGCCCGTCGGCGAGGTCAGCGTGGCGATCAGGTCGCCGCGCCAGGTGTGGGTCACGTCCACGTAGACCGCGACCTCGGACACGGTGCCCGCGACCGCCACGTCGACGACGTCGCTGAACGCGGCGTTGTCGGTGATCGGCAGGTTGGGCGCGCTGCACAGCTCCAGCTCGGAGATGGGCATCAGGACCAGGTCGACCCCGGTCCGCTGCTCGCCGTCGGCCAGCGTCACCTCGACCATCTGGGTGCCCCAGTTGGCCTTCTCCGCCTTCACGGTGTAGGTGCCCGCGTACAGGCCGGACAGGGTGTAGGTGCCGTCCGGGCCGGTCGTGACCGAACCGCCGTTGGGAGTCGCCGAGACGGTGATGCCGGCGTAGTCGGCCCCGCCGGCCAGCAGCGCCTGGCCGCTGATCGAGCAGTTGCCCACCTCGGGGGTCATCAGCCACAGGACCGCGTTCTCGAGCAGCGAATAGCGGCCCTGGTCGACGGCCATGTAGTTCCAGGCGAAGTAGACAATCTGGCCGCCCTCGGGCGCCGGGTTCGGATCGTAGGTGATCACGCTGGCGTCGGTCGGGTACGTGGACCAGTTCATGGGCATGGCCGCGTCCGGCAGCGGCACCATGGCGTCGCTGTCGCCGTAGCCGGCGTAGGTCAGGGTCAGGGGCACGCAGGCGTTGTTGGGGTGGTTCATCATCCACGCCGTGTCGTCGGCCACGGTCACGTTGCCGCTCTCGTCGTGGTTCCAGTCGTTGGAGTGCAGCACCCAGGTCGCGAACTCGGTGTCGCCGTACTGGTCGTAGCCCAGTTCGCCGCCCTCCAGCAGCAGGTGGCCGCCGGCCTGGGCGAAGTCGATCAGGGCCGCCTTCAGGGCCGTGTTCGCCAGCGTCGTCGTGTTGTCGCCGCAGCTGAGGATGACCAGGTCGTAGTCGAAGAAGCTGTTCACATCGACGTCGGCGGCGCCGGCCGTCGTCACGAAGTAGCCGATCGACTCGAGGTCGGCCGCCATCTGCGCGGCGCTCTTGGCGCCGTCCGAGACGTAGGCCTCGGCCAGCAGCACGTCGCCCTGCTTGCCGCCGAACTTGGCCGGCTTGGCCGCCGCGCCGCCGTCGTCGATGAGCAGGAGGTCGCCGCTCGTGGCGGCGAGGGCGAAGTTCTTCACCACCGTGGCCTGGTTGATCGTCATGACGATCGAGGCCGGCACGTGGTGCCACGCCCGCACGCGGATCTCGTAGGCGAAGTACGGCAGGGCCGAGGTGGCGAAGGTGCCGTCCGGCGCGCAGGTCGTCTCTGTGTAGAGCTCGCCCGTGTCGGTGCGGTACACCTTCACCGTGCCCTCGAGGGGCTCGTAGGTGTCGGCGTCGATGACCGTGCCGCTGAGCACGCCGCTCGGCGCGGCGACCAGGTCGGCGTCGAAGACGTTGGCGCCGTAGTTGACGAAGACCGCCTGCTCGGAATGCAGGTAGCCGAAGTGGTCGATGACGAGGGAATAGTCGTCCACCAGCACCTCGGCCGGGCCGGCGTAGGTGCCGTCGGCCGCCGTCTGGACGCTGAACTCCGTGCCGCCGAACTGGTCGACCAGCCGGACGGTGACGCCGGCCAGCGGCGCGCCGCCCGTGGTGACGGTGCCGGCCACGGTGCCGTAGGCCTCGATGACGTCGAAGGTCTCGGTGTAGAGGTCGTAGCCCGGGATCGCGATGATGCCCGTGACCTGGCCGAGGCCGGCCGGGGTGATCTCGAGGCTGGTGGCGTCGGTGTCGAGCAGCGTGCCGTCGGGCAGGATCGCCGCGAGGGTGCCGCCCGTCTTGGCCGAACCGGCCGTCAGGGTGCCCGGCAGGTTCAGGGCGAAGGCGTCCGAAAGGCCGATGCCCGTGGCGACCGTCAGGTCGGGGGCGGTCAGGGTGGCCGCGTTGACCGTGACCTGCTCGGTGAACAGGCGGTAGGTCTCGGCCGGGTCCTGGCCCACGATGTCCAGCGTCGGGCCGTAGGCCGCATTCACGCTGATCACCGCGACGCCGTTGGCGTCGGTGGCCACCGGGGCGGTCTGGTAGTACAGGCCCTCGGCCCACACGTCGATGCCCGGCTGCGGCGTCGTGCCCGCGGCGTCCATCACCGTCACGGTGATGTCCGTCGGCGTGTTCACGTCGATGGCCAGCGGGTCGATGGTGACCGTGGCCGGCACGATGACGTTCAGGTCGGCCAGGTAGGGAATCCGGTTCTGGGCCGTGACGACCATCTTCAGGGGCACGCCCGGGGTCAGCAGGTCGAGGTACGCGATCTCGAGGCTGCCGCCGGCGCCGACGGTGCCCGCACCCACCAGGACGCCGTCCTGGGTGAGGCCGACGTAGCTGCCGGGATCGGCGGTCACGACGAGGCTGGGCGTGCCGACGAAGACCGTCGCCTGGTGCCCGACCGTGTTCGCCACGGGGGCGATGTAGGTCGACAGGCTCGGGTCGCCGAGCAGGTTGTAGATGTTCCAGTAGTACTCGATGCGCGACGAGCCGGACTCCATCACCGCCAGGTTGCCGGCGAAGATGTAGGCGTCGTTGGTCACGTACCACGTGTCCTCGGACTCGCCGTTCTCGTGGAAGATGCCGTCGTAGGCGCCCATGCCGGTCGAAGCCACGGGCCAGGCCGTGCCGTCGATCTGGCTGCTGGGATGGAAGCCGACGCCCCACCAGTAGTCCTCGTCCCAGTAGGTCGAGTTCGAGCCGCCGATGTAGCCGACAACGCCCTTGTTGGCGGCGCGCAGGAAGGTCTCGCCGAAGCACTCGCCGTAGTCGTAGGTCGACGTCAGGCAGCAGTTGCCGATGGCCAGGCCGTACTTGCCGTCGTTGGTCATGCCGTTGATGTCGGACTGGCCCATGGCCGGGTCGTACCAGCCGGTCTCGCTGCCGTGGGCCGTGTAGTTGATCAGGGCCACGCCGTCGTTGACGGTCTGGATGATCTCCGCCTCGACCGCGCCGCTGCTGGCCGGGTAGAGGTAGGTGTTGCTGGTGATGCCGTGGGACAGGTTGAAGTAGTGCTCGGTCCCGTAGTTGATCTGGCCGTTGCCGTGGGTCGGCGCCCAGCCGCTGTCGACGCCGGCGATGAGCGTCACCGTATCGAGGTAGCTCGGGTCGGCCATGGTGAACTGGTCGTAGACCATGGTCTTGTCGAGCTGGGCCTGGAGCTGGCTCGGGTTGGTCGCGCTGAAGCGGCCGTAGTACATGTCCGGCACCAGGTCGCCGTCGACGGCGCAGTAGGGCCGGTCGGTGGCGTCACCCGCGAGGGTGAAGGTGGGCATCTCGGCCACGTCGCCCACGAAGAGCACGAAGCTCGGCGCGGGCAGCTCGGGCGTGGCGTTGTTGTACAGGCCGTGCAGGTAGGCCTGGATGCTGGCGCTGGTCGTGCCCACGTCGGGCGTGCCGGTCACGGCGAGGATGGTGTGGAAGCCGCGCTCGGTCTTCCAGGCGACGAAGTCCTGGAGCTGGGCCGCGAAGGCGGGCGGCGTGACGATGACCATGGTCACGACGTCGCGCACGCGGTCGGGGTAGCTGTCGTGGAAGCCGGCGACCCCGGCGACCCCGTCGTAGAGGTGCTCGAAGAAGGGACTGTAGGTGCGGGCGATCAGGTCACCGGCCGCCTGGGCGTCGGCCCCGTCGTACACCACGGAGACGTCCATGCTCGTGACGATCTCCAGTTCGCCCGTGCCCGGGAAGTAGGCCACCGGCGAGATCTCCAGCCGGGCGAGATCCATGGCGCGCAGGCGGCCCTGGGGCACCAGGTTCACCAGCTCGCGGCGGACCTCGTACTGGCCATAGGCGGCGTTGTCGAAGGCGAAGGGCACCGATGCGGGGTCGGCGCTCTTGGAGAGGCTCGGCTGCGCCGGCATGATGCGGGCGTCGATGCCGTAGTCGGCCAGGCTGACGCGGGTGGTGCGCACGTTGGCGACCTCGAGCCGGGCCTTGGCGCCGAAGGGCACGGCGACGAGACGGTTCATCATCGGCAGTTCGGGTTCGCCCTCGATGTGCGAGGAGTGGAAGCCGGGAATGACCAGGCGGGTGAAGCCGCCTCCCTTGGTGTTCACGTCGATCGTCTCGATGCGCCCGATCTCGACCTTGAAGTCGAGGCGGTCGAGCCCGTCGCCCGTCGTTGCGAGACGCGAGGCGTCCCCCGTCAACGGAATCGTCGCCGCCGAGGCGAGGCCGGCCGTCAGCAAGGCGGTCAGCCAGACGAGGTGCAGCAGTCTGGATCGCTTCATGTGTCCCCTCCCGAAGTCACGGTTCCCGGTGATCAGTTGTGGAAAGCAGAAAACGGCGGGCGATGGCAGGGCTCGCATGCGTGCTCAGCGGTGTCGATCTCCCACTCGCTCCCGAGTGTACATGACCGGCGGGGAGTTGTGAGGGGTTTTTCGAATAAACATTCTCAAAAAAGTGCATTTCTGTGATTTTTGACACCAAGTCATGCGTTAATTTTGCATATTCAATTTCGTACCAAATCAACCCGATTGCCGGCAACGACTTCAATGACGGGGTGGGCGACATCCGGTCTTGCCCTGCCCGGGGGGAGTTGCGGTATCATGATGCGCGACCACACCACCCCTGACCCGGACCGCTGCGAGGAAGACGCGCCGTGAACCATCTGCCGCCCAGCCCGCGCCGGACCCTCCCGGTCCCCCTCGTCCTGGCCCTCGCGCTCGTGGCGGCGTCCTCCGCCCGGGCCGCCGGCGTGACGTTCACGGCGGCCGACCCGGGCGCGGTCGTGCCCAGCGGTGCCCTGCACACCATCGACACCGTGATCCGCAACACCGGCGCCCTGCCCGACACCTTCACCGTGCGGGTGGTGGACGCCCGCCCGGCAGCCTGGGCCATCTCCCTCTGCGAGGGTGCGTTCTGCTACCCGCCCTACGTCGCGGAGATCTCGGTCCCTCTCGCGCCCGGCGCCGACTCAGTGATGGAGGTCGACGTCTTTCCGGGCAGCGTCGCCACGGGCTGCCCCTTCTCCATCTCGGTGACCAGCGGGCGCGACCCGCTCGTCGCGGCGGAGCTCGACTTCAACGTGGTCACGCCGGGTGCCGATGTCCTCGTCGTCACCGACGCGGCGGACGTCGACGGCTCCGCCTGCGTGGCCGCCGCCGCGGCGGCCGGACGCACCGCCCTGCTCTGGCGACGGCACCGCCCCGGCCCCCTCGCCAGCGCCGAGATGGCCCTGGTCGGCAAGATCCTCTGGTGCACCGCGCCGGACGGGGCCGGCATCACGGCCACGGACTTCGGGCCCCTCGCCTACCATGTGCAGCACGGGGGCCGGATCGCCTTCTGGGGCCAGAACCTCGTCAGCGCGGCCTGTGATCCGGCGAGCCCCCACTGGTCGGCGCAGGGCGTGGCGTGGTTCGATCTGGTGCTGGGAACGGGCTGGGCGGCCAGCGCCGGCGGCGACGGCACCGTGGTCGGCGTGCCGGGCGACGCCCTGGGCGACGGGTATTGGGGCGGCCTTGCGGCGGCGTGCGACGCACCGGACATCCTGGCGGCGGCCGGCGGTGACATCTGTCTCCGACACGGCGACGGCACGCCGGCGGCCGTGCGCGGCTTCTACGGCACGGGGCGCACGGTGACCGTCGCCTTCGCGCCGGGCGAACTGGCCACCGCCGGTGCGCGCGACGCGCTCGTGGCGGCCGTCCTCGACTGGTTCGACACCCCGGCGGCGGCGCCGTTGCCGGGATCGGACAGCCGCTTCGCCCTCGCACCGAATCCGGGCAACCCGCGCACGGTCATCAGCTGGTCGCGGGCCCGCGCGGGGCAGCTGCGCATCAGCCTGCACGACGTGGCCGGCCGCCGCATCGCGGTCCTGCACGACGGGCCGGCCCCCGCCTCCGGCCGGACGACCTGGTCGGGCCGGGACGCGGCGGGACGCGACGTGCCTTCGGGAATCTATCTCTGCCGCATCGTGGAAGCGGACGGCCGGGCGACCGTCCGCAAGCTCACCCTCGTGCGCTGATCCCCCGCCACCCGCCGGTTCCCCCTTCGCGCGGCCCGGGTCGTCAGGCCCGGGCGCCGCGTCCCAGCGCGAGTTCCGCCACCAGCAGCAGCACCGCCGCCGCCAGCAGCCACGGGGTCAGGTCGCGACCGCCGAGCACGGCCATCAGGGCGGCCGGACCGTCGGCGCCCAGGGAAGCCCGCGGGGCGAGCCCGGCCGCCGCGAGCAGACGGCCGTAGTCGTCCGGCGTGTGGAGCGCCAGGGCCGATTCGGCCGGGGGCGTGCCGACCGCGGCCACGCCGGCCGTGTCGCCGCCGGCGCGGAAGAACACCAGGCCGGCGCGATCGGCGACGCCGCCGTCGAGACGGGGCGCGCCCCCGCGCCACGTCACCGCGGCGGGTCCCAGATCCGTGCCGTCGGCGGCGACCACGCGCAGGGCCTCGGTGCGTTCGAGCAGGTCACGCACCTGGCGGTCGTGGGGCCTCAGCACGAGTTCGTCGCCGGCCTCGGGATGCGCGGCCGCCGCGCCGCCGCCGGCCAGCCAGGCGACCAGGCGCTGCAGGAACGGCAGGGCCATGGGACTGCCCGGCAGGTCGCCCGCGGCGGGCTGCAGGTGCGCGGCCACGACCACGGCCCGGCCGGCGCCCACGTCCCGCTCGATCACCAGCGGGTCGTCGCCGGTCAGGGCCACCAGCACGCGCCCCTCCCCTTCGGCGAGACGGAACCAGCGGCGCCAGGCGATCTCGCCGAAGGTGGTCAGGGCCGCGGGCTCGAGGCCGCGAAACACCGGATGGTCCGGCGCGAGCACCCGGGAGCGCTCGCCCGGCGCCGCGACCGCCGCGAAGCCGACGGCCGTGGGCAGGCCCAGGGCGGGCAGCAGGGTGTCGCCGAGCCAAGCCGTGAGCTTGGGGTCGCCGACGATGAACACCGCCTGCCCGCCGTCGGCGAGCCAGGCCTGCAGGCCTTCCTGCACGCGCCGGCCGAGGGGATCCGGATCGACCAGCACGACCACGTCGGCGGCGGTGATGTCGCCGGTGGTCAGGTCGGCCGTCGGCACCATCCGCGTGCGGAAGACCGAGGCGCCGGATCCGGGCGCCAGGGCCTCGGCCAGGTAGCGCCGCCCGCCCCGGCCGCCGATCCCGTCGCGGGGCTGGTCGGCCCCGTGGGCGATGAGCACGTCCAGGACCGCGGGCACCTCGAGCACGAACGCCCGGGAGTCGTCGGCGGGGAGGGCGTCCGTCTCCTTGCGCACCGCGCCGGGATGGCGGCCCGTCGTCGGGATCGTCAGGGGGAAGTCGAGGGTCACCGCACCGTCGGCCGCCGCCCCCGTGACCGCCTCGCCCACCGGACGGCCGTCGAGTTCGAGCACGAAGATCTGTTCGTTGAACTCCGGCCGCACCGTGGCCCGGATGGTCACGTTCTCGCCCGGCCGGACTGCGCGCCCCGGCAGGTCGACGGCCAGCACGGCGCCGCCGGCCGCGGGTTCGCCCACCTGGTGCAGCAGGAGGTGCACCTCGCCTGTCTCGCGCAGGCGCCGCACGGCGGGGGCCCAGCCCGCGGCCGCCGCGCCGTCATCCTGCAGGTCCGAGACGAGGATCATCTGCACCGGCGCGCCGGGCGCCCG
>JAGRNP010000058.1 GCA_020440705.1 bacterium
TGGGCGCGGTGCAGCTCGCGGCGAGCCAGATCACGATCCAGGTGCTCAGCTTCAGCTTCATGCCCCTGTGGGGCCTGACGACGGCCGCCTCGGTGCTCACGGGCAACGCCATCGGCGCCGGCGATCTCGATCGCGCCGCCCACTTCGGGCGCCAGACCTACAAGGTGGGCAGCTACTACTCCCTGGTCCTGGCCCTGCTGATCGTGCTGCTGCGGCACCAGCTGTTCCGGGTCTTCAGCGACGACCCGGCGGTGCTCGCCCTCGGCGGCGGGCTGTGCCTGGCGGCGGCGATCTTCCAGTGGTTCGACGGCATCCGCATGCTCAGCAGCGGTATCCTGCAGGGGGCGGGCGACACGCGCTACACCATGCTGGTGACGCTGGTCCTGATGTGGGGCGGATTCATCCCCCTGACCTGGTACCTGGTCGTGGTGCGCGACGGCAGCGTCATGGCCGCGTGGGTCGGGGCCTCGGCGTGCTACCTGCTGCAGGGCTGGTTCATGTGGCGGCGCTTCGAGTCGGGGCGCTGGCGGCGCATCGACATCTTCGGGGCGCGGGCGGCCGGGTAGACCGCCGACCGCCGGGCCGCAGCCCGACGGCCGGCGGCCCCTCTGCTCACACGATCGTCGCGTGAGGATGCGGTGTCCCGCTCTGCCAGTTCAGGTCGTTCTCGGAGACGGGCCCCGAATCGGTCCCCGCCGACAGGCGCACCACGTTGCGGCAGGCGAAGTCGCGCCCGGCCTCGGCGGCTTCCATCTCGTGCAGGAAGACGTGGGCGATGCGGTCCTTGGCCTCGCCGACCACCGAAGTGATGCGGGCCAGGCAGGAAACCTGCTGCGCCATCGGCACCGACTCGACGATCAGCTGCCACGTCCGCTCCTCGAGGACCTGCAGCGCGAGCTGGAGTTCGTGCAGGCTCATCCCCTCGTGGACCCGCTCGGCCGTGACGGCCTCGATGTAGTTGCGGAAGCCGTCCTCCACCGGGCCGAGGGCCCCGAGGAAGGCGTCGACCAGCAGGCGGACGCGGCCGCGCAGGACGGGCTCCGGGACGACGTGCCCGTTCAGCACGCCGGCGGCGCTCAAGCGCAGGAAGATCTCGGTCTCGAGCTGGTCGCGGTTCTCGGCCAGCATCCGGCAGTAGGGCAGTGCCATGTCGGCTCCTTTCGTCGCGGAGTGCGGTCCGGGCTTTCCACGCGCCCGCGACGCCGTCGCTCCTGCCCCGTCTGCTGCATGAAGCGGGCCGCACGGCCCGCGTCGGAAACTCGGTGATCGTTGTCCTGCAACGAGTTGAGCAACAGGCCAAATCAACCCGTCCCGCAACGGCGCAACACCGCGCCGGTCGGTTTGCGGGACCGGCGCACGGGCGCTACGGTTGCGGGGACGGACCCGCTCCGGGCCCGCCATGGCGAAAGGATCCGCCCATGGTGCCGTCGCTCCTGCCTCCCCTCGCACCGCCGACCGACGCCGACGTTCCCGCCGCGCTGCTCTCGGCCCTCTTCCACAGCACCCCGGACGGCGTGATCGCGGTCGACCTCCGCCGCCGCATCATCGCGGTCAATCCGGCTGGGCTGGCGACCCTCGGTGCCGACGCCGATACGGTCGTGGGCCGGCCCTGCTGGGAGGTGCTGCGCACGCCGCTCTGCCGCGACGACTGTCCGCTGCTGCGGGCCCTGGCCACCGGCCGACCGGTCGTCAACCGCCTCGTCGAGGTGCGGGACGCCGCCGACCGCCCCCACACGGTGTCGCTCTCCTGTTCCCTGCTGCGCGCCGACGACGGCCGCCTGCTCGGCGGCGTCGAGACCTTCCGCAGCGTCGAGCGCATGCGCGAACTGGTGGACGCGGCCGACCGCGACCTGCCCCTGCCCGGGGTCGCCTCCCGCGACGGCCAGATGCGCCACATCTTCGCCGTGCTGCCCACCCTCGCCGCGGCCGAGAGCTCGGTGCTCATCCTCGGCGAGACGGGCACGGGCAAGAGCCTCGTGGCCCGCACGATCCACCGGCTCAGCCCGCGCCGCGACGGCCCGCTGGTCACGGTGAACTGCGGCGCCCTGCCCGAGACGCTGCTCGAGTCGGAGATCTTCGGCTACCGGGCCGGCGCGTTCACCGGCGCGGTGCGCGACCGCAAGGGGCGCATCGCCGCGGCCCACGGCGGCACCCTCTTCCTCGACGAGATCGGCGACATGTCGCCGGCCATGCAGGTGAAGCTGCTGCGCTTCCTGCAGGACCGGGTCTACGAGCCGCTGGGCGACGACCGGCCGCACACCGCCGACGTGCGCATCCTCGCGGCGACGCACCGGGACCTCTCCGCCCTGGTGGCCGCGGGCGCCTTCCGCGAGGACCTCTACTACCGGATCAACGTCCTGGGGATCGAGTTGCCGCCCCTGCGCGAGCGGCGGCGGGACATTCCGCTCCTGGCCCAGACCTGCCTCGACCGCCTGGCGCGCACGCGGGGCAAGCCGTGCGAGGGCATCACGCCGGCGGCCTTCGCGCGGCTCGCGGCCTACCCCTTCCCGGGCAACATCCGCGAGCTGGAGAACGTGATCGAGCACGCCTACGTGCTGACCCGGGACCCGCTGATCGACGTGGAGCATCTGCCCGAGCGGGTGCGGCGGGCCGGCGGCGCGGGCCCCGCGGCGACGCGGACCCTGGCCCGGGTGGAGGCCGAGTTCCTGCTCGAGGTGCTCGAACGGCACGGCGGCCATCGCCAGCGGGCCGCCGACGAACTCGGCATCCACAAGTCGACGCTGCTGCGCCGGGCGCGGCGGTTGGGGGTGACGCTGCCGGAGCGGGACGGGCGCGCGGGCGGGGACGGTGGGGATCAGGCCCCGCGGACGTCCCGCGCGGGAACGACCCGAACGTAGCGCACGCGGCGGACCCGGCACGCCGGGATCCCGCGGCGCGGGTTCAGATCACGAAGCCCAGGCCCGGCGCGTCGGTGGGCAGGAGCCAGCCGTCGCGCAGGATCACCGCGCCGGCGGTCGGATCGTCGCGCAGGTCGAGGTGCCCGTCGAGGTCGGCGAAGTGGACGTTGCTGCTCGAGAGGGCGAAGTGCAGGCCGGCGGCGATGCCCAGGGCGGCCTCGTCCAGGCAACCCACCATGACCTCCAGGCCCGCGGCGCGCGCCACGGCGTCGATGTGGCGCGCGGTGGTCGGGCCCCCCACCTTCATCAGCTTGATGTTCGCCATGTCGGCCAGGTCGCGGCGGGCCAGGCGGAAGGCGTCGCGCAGGGTGCGCAGGCTCTCGTCGGCCATGATCGGCAGGTGCACCGCCGCGGTGACCTCGCCCAGCAATCCGGGTTCGCCGTGGGGCGTGGGCTGCTCGATGAGTTCGAGCTTCGCGCCGCGCACCGCCGCCACGAAGGCCAGGCTCTGCGCCACGTCGTAGCCCTGGTTGGCGTCGAAGCGCAGGGCCACGCCGGGCCCGACGGCCTCGCGGACGCGGTGGACGCGCTCGGCGTCGCCGTCCGGGTCGAGGCCGCCCTTGATCTTGAGGCAGCGGAAGCCCTGGGCCAGGAAGTCGCGGGCCCGGGTCACGGTCTCGTCGACGGGCAGGATGCCGATGGTCACGCTGGTGCGGATGCGCGTGCGGTACCCGCCCCACAACCGCCACAGGGGCAGGCCGGCCTGGCGGCCGACCAGGTCCCAGAGGGCCATGTCCACGGCGGCGCGGGCCGACGGACGGTCGGCGAGCAGGTCGCCCACCCGGGCCAGGGCCGCGGCGGGCCGCAGGGGGTCGGCGCCGCGCAGGGCGTCGGCCACGGGGCCGGACAGCACGGCCAGGGTCTCGGCGGCGGTCTCGCCCGTGACCGGCAGGTCGGGCGCCGCGCACCCGCAGCCGCCGACGGGTCCGGCGTCGAGCCGCAGGAAGACGTTGTCGGCCCGGTCCACGGTCTCGTAGGCGATGGTGTAGGGCTCGGCCAGGGTCATGGCGACGGGCCAGGCCTCGACGGCGCGGATCCGCATCTCAGTACCGCCTCTGGTGGATCTCCTCGAGACTCAGGCTCTTGAGATCCTCCACGAACTCGACCAGGTTGTGGATCATCACGGCCCACATGCGCTCGCCCTTGGCCGCGTCGGCCCGGGTCGGGTCGCCCATGACGCCGCTGTCGCTGATCTTCTCGGTGTAGGCGTTCCAGGCCACGGAGCGCTGGTTGGAGAACTCGAGGTAGCGGCTCGAGAAGCGCGGCACCTCGGCGCCGGCCCGGTCCATGTGCACCAGGTGGGGACGCAGGGCCAGGCTCGTGCTCGTCTCGATCTCGCCGGCGTGCACGTCGTTGGGCGTGTCGGCCATGGCGTCGATGTCCACGTCGCTGGTCTCGCCCGACTCCACGCAGGTGAAGATGTGGGCGTCGCGGTTGATCATCTGCGCCGCGAAGTCGAGGGCCGGACCGTTGCCGCCGTGACCGTTGACGATGACCAGCTTGGTCGCCCCGTGCCGCGCCACCCCCATGCCGATGTCGTAGATGAGCTGGGCCATGGTCTCGTTGCGCACGCTGATCGTGCCGGCGAAGGCCTCGTGGTGGTACGAGACGCCGTAGGGCAGCAGCGGCAGCACCAGCGGCTTGGGATGGCTGCAGGCCTCGGCCACCTGGCGGCACAGCCACTCGGCGTCGTGGGCGTCGGTGTCCAGGGGCAGGTGCGGACCATGCTGCTCGATGGCGCCCACCGGCAGCAGCACGACGTCGGTCTCGGCGAAGCGCTCGGCGGCCTCGGGCCAGGTCAGGTGGCCCAGGCGCCACGTCTCCTTCACCGGCGCGGTCGCGGCCGCGTCACCGGTCGGGCGGCGGGACGGTCCCTCGTAGGCGGCCGGGGCGCCGAAACCGGGCTGGGTGAACGGATCGCAGCGATGCCACACCCGGCCGTCGCGCTGCACGGCGCCGTTCGCGTGCTCGAGCATGATCCGCAGCAGCGGCTCGCGCAGGTCGGTGGGGATCGTGTTCAGCGGTGCGTGATCCTTGTCGAAGCGCAGCTGCAGCACCTCGGGGTGGGCCCGGGGCGTCGCGTCGTCCTGCGGCCAGCGGTCGCGGTCGCGCAGCATCAGCGCCGTGTGCTCGGCGCAGGCGCCCTCCTGGTGCACGCCCTCGGTGACCAGGGCGGCCAGGCAGGCGTCGATCTGTTCGGTCGTGTAGCCGCAACGCCGGGGGTCGGCGTCGAGGGCCGTGAGCATGCCCACGATGCGCCGGCACTTCTCGCAGCGGCCGCAGGGCCGGACGCGCCCCGTCTCCTCGTCCTTGTGCGCCGCGTGGCACGACACCTGATGCGCCTGCAGGTCGCCGTAGCGCTCGACGAGGATCTTCTCGATGAGCAGCTCCGAGAGGTTCCGCAGCACCGAGAACTGCTGCACGCGCCACCCCTTGCGGTGGAAATAGCGCGTGAGCGCCAGGTCGAACCACCGGCTCTGGTCGTACAGGCCGTCGTAGTGCGGGATGCCCTGGTGGCGCGCCCGGACGCTGGTGTCGAACTCGTCGCCGATGACCAGCCGGTCGATGCCGCGGGCCCGCAGCAGGGGCAGGGCCCCGAAGAGGAACACCGCCACGGTCCACAGCCGCACCGGGTAGATGTCGGCGCGCACCGTGTTGAAATCCGGCCGGATGAAGGGCATCTGCCGCAGCATCCAGGCGAAGACGCGGTCGCAGTTGGTCCACACGCGGCCCGTGCCCGGCACCGTGTCGGCGAAGTGGCGGTAGGCGTTCAGCGCCGTGAACCAGTGGCGGCCCGACTCGTTCACGTAGAGCGCGTGCACGTCGGCGCCGGTCTCGGCCAGCAGGCCGTAGCTGAGCAGGCTGTCCTTGCCCCCGCTCGAGAGGACGGCGCAGGCGCCGCCGCCCCGGCCCCAGGCCCCGCCCGGCCCCGTGTCGGCGGGCGCCGCGTCGGGGAAGACGAGGCGGGCCTGCAGGTACTCGGGCAGGCGCGCGGGCGCGATGCCGGCGGCGTCGCCGGTCAGGAAGGGATTCGGCTGCAGGACCTTCTTCACCCAGATCTCGCGCGCCGTGTTCTCGGCCATGTCCGCCAGGAAGCGCCGGTCGCGCTCGTCGAAGGGGCCGTGGAAGACCATCTCGCGGCAGAACAGCCCGTAGTTCAGGGCCACCTGGGCCGTGGCCATGGCGGCCAGGTTCAGGGCCGCGGGGTCGCCGGGGACGAAGACGTCCTCCTCGTACTTGTAGACGAGCTCGGTGGTCTCGCGACGGCCGCCGGCCACGACGGTGTAGGGCGTGGTGATGCGGCGCGGCTCGACCTGCGGCGGCCCGATCTCGAGCCGGTCCCAGGCCAGCAGCGGGGCGGCGGGATTCGCCTTGCGGTGCGGCATGACAGCCTCAGCGGCCCCGGCGCTGCTGCGCCGCGGCCAGGAAGGGGTCGAGGGCCGCGAGGACGGCGTCGGGCCCATCGCGCAGCACATCGCAGGCCGGCAGGCCGGTCTCGGCGGTGATGGCGGCGCAGGCGGCGGCCACCTCGTCGGGCCCCATGTCCTCGTGATTGACGGTGATCGCGGCCACCGGCCGGCCGCCGATGAGCTCGACGGCCTGGATCTGGGTCGGCAGGTCGTGCAGCGCGTGACCCGGGAAGCCGTCGTAGTCGCGGCGCTTCGGCGCGTGCTGCATGACGACCGCGTCGGGCCGGCCCGCCGCCAGCAGCTCGAAGCCGCCCGGGTAGGCCGGGTTCATGAGGCTGCCCTGGCCCTCGAGCACGATCACGTCCGGGTGCCCGTCCTGCCAGCACGACCACACGGCGTGCTCGATCTCGCCGGCGACGAAGTCGTTGATCAGGGAGTCGAGCACGATGCCGTGCTTCGCGCCCTGCAGCCAGGCCGTCTGGCCGGTGCCCACCAGCGCGGCGCCCAGGCCGCGCGCGCGCCAGCCGTCGACCAGGAACCAGGCCGTGGTGCGCTTGCCCACCGCCGAGTCGGTGCCCAGCACGGCGATCTTCAGGGCGTCGACCTGGCTGATGCGGCCGTCGAAGAAGTGCAGGTCGGCGCGCTCGGGCGGGCGCCGGATGTCACGGATCCCGACCCCGGCCTCGAAGGCCAGCGCCGCCAGGTCGGGATCGTCGCCCAGGAAATCGTGCAGGCCGGAGTCGACGTTCAGGCCGGCGCGCAGGGCGTCGGCCACGTCGCGCCGCGCCGGAGCCGGCAGGCGGCCGCCGTCCGGCGCCAGGCCCATGACGAAGTGGGTCAGCCCGGCGCCCGCAGCTTCCGCCGCGGCCTGCGCCGCCGCCAGGTCGGCCACGACCGGGATGCCGTTGGCCCGGCCATCGAGCACCTCGCCGGCATCGCGTCCGGCGAAGCCCGCGTCGATGACGGCGGCGACCCGGTAGCGCTCGCTGCGCCGCACCAGGCCGTGGGCCGTCTTGCCGTTGGTGGTGGTGAAAGCGCCCTGGCAGTAGACCGCGGCCACCCCCTCGTAGTCATGCGTCATCGGTTCACTTCCTTCCCGTCAGGACGGCCACGTAGCGGTCGCCCGGCAGGGGTTCCTGTTGATGGCGGGCCAGCAGCACGAGCAGGCCGGCGGTCGACGCCGGCAGCACCTGCAACCCCTCCTTCTCGCGCAGCTCCCGCGCCTGCTGCAGCATGGCGCGGTCGCTGGCGTCGGCGGCCCACCCCTCGCTCTGCCGGATGGCGTCGAGGGCCAGGTCGCCGTCGATGGAATGCCAGTTGATCAGCGGCTCGTTGACCGCCGTCTCGTGGATCTTCTCCGGCTCGAGGTCGCTGCAGTCGGGCAGCCCCTTGCGCCAGGCGCGCACGATGGGGTTCTTGCCGTGGGACGAGCCGCAGATGAAGCGCGGGATGCGCGAGGTCTTGCCGCGCCGGTACAGGCTGACGAAGCCGTGGTGGATGCCGGCGAGGGTCGTGCCGTTGCTCGCCGGCACCGCGATCGCCGCCGGGGCGTCGCGCAGCTCGTCGTAGATCTCGTAGGCGATCTCGCCGTAGGCCCGCAGCTGGATCAGGGTGTTCGCGCCGCCGGGATTGGCGTCATACAGATCCTCGGCCTCGGCTTGGGCGCGCGACACCTCGACCGCGTTCTCGTAGTCGCCCGGCACGCGCACGATCTCGGCGCCGAGCTCCTCCATCTCGCGGGTGCGCAGGCTGTGGTAGCCGGCCGGGATGTGGACCAGGCAGCGCAGGCCGGCCGAGGCCGCGGCCAGGGCCGTCGCCACGCCGTAGTTGCCGCAGGTGGCCACGGCGATGGTGTCGTAGCTGCGCCGCATGGCGTCCAGGGCCTGGGCGAAGGCGATGCGGTCCTTCTGGGTGCCGGAGGGATTGCCGCCCTCGAACTTGAGGAAGAGCTGGCGCATGCCCGCAGCGCGCTCCACGTTGCGCGCGCGGTAGAGGGTGGTGTCGCCCACCTCGGACTCGAGCAGGTCCTCGAAGGCGGCGAGGCGCTCCTCGAGATCGCGCGCCGTGTCCGCGGCGACGAGCTGCTGGCCGGAGAAATCGGCCGGCGAGAGCGGAGCGACCGGGGTCACTCCGTCGAGGAGGACGAACCCCTCCTCCGCCGATGCGGGAGGCGGGCGATCGTCGTCCGCCGGGCGGTGATTCGCGCTGATGGCGACCCTCCTTCGTCCGGACGGGACGGGCCCAGCTGCCCGCCCGCCGTCGTGTGGCGGCATGATATAGCCAAAACGCACCGTGCGCGAAAGCCGAAAGTGCGTCGGGCGACGGAATTCCTCAGCGGCCGGCGGCGGCCGCGAGCAGGGGGGCGCTGGCCGCCGGCTTCTTCGTCCCGATCAGGTCGACGCCGCCGGCGACGAGCGCCTCGTACACGGCCGCCCGTCGCGGCACCTTGAAGACCCGCAGCCAGCGTCCCGGCACCGCATCGCGCGCCGCCCTCAGCTCGGCCAGACGCCGCGCGAACTCCGGCGGCTCCGGCCCCTTGCCGTCCCACGAAAAGTGCTGCGGATACTGCACCGTGACCAGCTTCAGCAGGTGCGCCGGCAGGGCGGCGTGGTCCGGCGGCAGGTCGCGCCAGTAGCGCTGCACCGCGCAGCACCGCACCGGCAGGGCCGCCAGTTCGGCCAGCGGCGGCTGCCAGCCCACGAGCACCACCTGCACGGCGCCGTCACGCACCCGCCCGTCCTCGACCGTGACCAGGACGTCGCGGTACTCGAGCAGCAGCGCGTGCAGCGCCGCGAAGGCGGCGGGGTCGTCCTGCTTCAGTTCGACGTTCAGCAGGAAGGGCTGTCCGTCGGGCCGGATGGCGGCACGGCCGGCGGCGGCCAGCCGCAGCGGTTCGAGGTAGACGCCGCGCAGGGTGCGGTCGGGCCGCACCTCCTTGCGGTCGTGGCCCAGGAGCAGCTCGCCGGCGACCAGGAACACGTCGGCCTCGACCCCGGCGTAGCCCAGCGCGAGGGCCTCCTGCAGGGGCGGATCGCCGCGCCGGTAGTCGTTGTGGACGTAGCCGGGCAGGCTGCCGGGCGTCCGGGTGACGACCGGAGCCGACGCGCAGCCGGCGAGGACCACGAGGACGCAGCCCGCGGCCAGCAGACCCGACGCCCTAGAACGCACGTCCCACCGTGGCCGTGAAGACCGTGCCGGGCATCTGCACGCCGGGCACCTCCTCGTAGCGCCGGTCGGTCAGGTTGGTTCCCGCGAGGGAGACCGACCATCCGTCATCGTGGCTCCAGCCGAGGCGGCCGTCGAGGAGCCCGTACTCGCGGAAGTCGATCGGTCCGCCGCTGTGCACCAGACGCCGGGCGACCAGAGTCGCGTGCAGGTTGCGATGGAGGGCGACCGTGGCCTGGGCCGTCAGCACGTCCTCGGGCACGAGCAGGGTGTACTTGCCCTCGTAGCCGCCGGGCAGGGTGGTCTCCTTGTCGGTGTGGGCCCAGCCGAACTCCAGGCGGTGGCCGGCCGGGTGCAGCCAGGCCACCGCGGTCTCGGCCCCGCGCGTGGTGCCCTCGGCGATGTTCAGCACCCGCCAAACGGTGTCGCCCGCCGGGCGGGCCCACTCGATCAGGTCGTCCTCGTAGCGCTCGAACCAGGCCACCGTGGCGTGCCACGGGCCGCGATCCCAGGCGGCGCCCAGGTCCCAGGTCCAGCCGGTCTCGGGCACGAGATCGGCACTGCCGCGGTTGGCCGGATCCTCGTAGTACAGGTCGGTGAAGGTCGGCACGCGGTACACGCTGCCCGCGCTCGCCCGCAGGGTGAGGGCCGGATCGGCCTCCCACGACACGGCGCCCGAGCCGGAGAAGCGGGCGTCGTACCCGGTCTGGCGGTCGACGCGCCCGCCGGCCTGCCACCGCCAGGGCCCGCGGTCGCGCTTCAGTTCGACCGCGCCGGAGAGCCGCCGGCGCAGGTGCGACCCGAGGGCCTCGCCCCACACGCCCCCGCGCAGGCCCCGGCTGTCGATGTCCTCGTACGCCGCCTCGAGACTGACGGCCACGGCGTGGGCGTCGTCCAGCCGCATGACGCCGTTCAGCTCGCCCCCCGTCGACCGCGTGACGTGGTCGTTGGTGTAGGCGTCGGGGTTGGTGCGGAAGAGGATGAACTCGTCGCGGTGGCGCCGGTACCACGCCCGCGGCTCGACGGTGACCCGGTCGGACAGGCTGCGCCGGTACTGGGCCGTGGTGAAGAGCGTCTTCGTCTTCTCGAAGGCGGGGTAGGGCGCGTAGTAGTCGAGGGCGCCGTACCGCCGGTCGCTGTAGGCGCCGAAGACGTCCCACTCGCCGCCTTCCCCCTCGTGCACCACGCGGCCGGTGGCGTGCCAGGCATCGGCGTCGTTGCCGCCCCAGGCGGTCGAGCCGTCGGGCTGGTCGACCTCCCAGCCGTCGGTGCGGAAACGCTCGAAGGAGACGCGCGAGCCGGTCGCCGCGCCGAGGCGCAGGTCCGCGGACGCGCTCGCGCCCCAGATCCCGTTGTCGCCGCCGGTCAGCGCCACCCGACCGCCCCCGATGTCGGCCGGACGGCGGGTCACCACGTTCACCGTGCCGCCGAAAGCGCCGGCCCCGTAGAGACTCGAACCGTGGCCGGGCAGCACCTCGAGGCGGGCGATGTCGTCCTTGCCCACGGGCAGATCGAGGGCGTGGTGCCCGGTCTGGGGATCGCCCGCCGGGAAGCCGTTCAGCAGCACCTGCACCTGGTCGAAGGTCGACCCGCGCATGGTCAGGTCGGACTGCACGCCGTACTGCTGGCGCTGGGAGACGACGACGCCCGGCACCGTCTGCAGCAGCTCGGCCGTCGAGCGGGCGGGCGCGCGGGCCGCCTCGTCCTCACCCACCACCGCCAGGTTGCGCACGACCCCGGGCAGGGCCACCGGCACGCGCGACCCGACCACCTCGAGCGGCAGGGCCAGGAAGAGCGTATCGCCGCCCACGACGATGAACGAGTCGGCGACGGCGGCGGCCGACGGCGGCGCGGTCTGCGCCCCGGCCGGCCCGGCGGCGGCGGAAAGGAGCAGGGCGGCCACGGCGGCCGCCCCCCTGCAAACGCATCGATGCAAAACCATGTACGGGTCCCCTACGCTGGTTTGGTTTTCGGTTTCGGCTTGGCGTTCCACACCCGCAGGGCGAGCACCAGGCCGATGGCCGCCAGCGGGATCATGGCCAGGGGCCACGCGCGCCAGTTGGCCGGATCGGTCGCGGCGCCGGTGATGTGCCCGGCGGCGTCGAGCTGCTCCTCGGGCAGCACGATCGAGTAGGTCAGCGACATGACGGCCGTGCCCAGGTAGACGAAGCCGTCGATGATGCCCACGGCGATGCCCACGTTCTTCGAACCACCGAAGTCCATGCTCGCCGTGCCCGAGAGCATGCCGTGCACGCCGATGACGGCCATCGAGAGCACGATCACGAGCCAGCCGACGAAGGGCTGGGTGTAGGTGAAGCTGAGCAGGATCGCGCCGGCCAGCATGACGCCGTAGAGGAAACCGGCCACCGGCCCCCGCCGCGACTGGAAGAGGTGGTCGCTGATGGTCCCGGCCACGACGCCGCCGGTGATGCCCGCGATGCAGAGCAGCAGCCCCCAGTTGTCGTAGACGAAGCTCGACTTGAGGCCCAGCACGGCGTCGGTCTGCTTGGCGAAGGTGCGGAACCACTGCATGATCGCCTGCCGCAGGAAGCCGCTGCAGAACTCGATGCCGGCGATGGTCATGATGATGGGGTTGCGCAGCATCAGCCTGAACACGGCCCCGGCCCCCAGGCGCGGCCCCTCGTCGCCGGACGAGGCGTCGCCGGTGTTGAAGTCCTGCAGGCCCGCCTCGCCGGGAGTGTTGCGGACGACGAAGAAGTCGAACACCCAGAAGATGGCCAACAGCAGCGCGGGCATGAAGAAGACCCAGGCCAGGCCGAGGCTGCCGAGGATGATGTCGCCCAGGTCGTAGGCGAAGTAGATGCCGAGCGAGATGAGGATGCCGAAGATGGCGCCGAAGACGCCGCGCTCGCGCACGTGGAACCAGGGGGCGTTCACCTTCACGATGGCCACGGCGCCGAAGCTCTGGAAATACATGTTCGCCGCGTAGAGCACCGAGAAGACGGGCACGAACCGGGAGGCCAGCGTCTCGTACATGGGCCCGTGATTCAGGAGCGAGAGGCTGGCGAGGCCCATCAGCAGGTTGCACGCGGCCGCTCCGCTGGCGCCGGTCAGGATCGAGAAACGCCCGCCCAGGCGATCGGTCAGGGGCCCGTTGATCAGGAAGGAGAACCCGTAGACGACCGTGCCCCACATGAAGATGAGGCCGAAGTCGGCGTTGCCCATCAGCGGCGCGCCGCCGGTGCCCTGGATCTCCTCGAAGGCGAACTTGCTGATCTTCAGGTTGTAGCGGCCCATGTACAGGAAGGCGTAGGTGAGTCCGAGCGGCAGCCAGTTCAGGATCCGCCGCCGCAGGTACGCCTTGTCGTGCCCCACGTCCACGGCGGGCAATCGCTTGAACACGACGGCGACCACGGCGAGCAGGATCAGGACGGGCCAGAACTCGTTCAGGATCTCGGACATGCACTCTCTCCCGGTCGCGACCGTTCCCCGCCGGTCGGTCCTCGCTGATGGTGTGGCCGCACAGGATACCCCGGTCCCGGTCCCGATACCACCGCGAATCCCCGCCTTGACGGGATCCTGACCGGGCGGGCTAGCCCTGCCGCTTGATCACGACCAGGGTGATGTCGTCGGACTGGGCGACGCCGGCGGTGTGTTCGTTGACGGCGGCGAGGATGGCGTCCTTGATGGCGGCGGCCGGCAGGTGCCGGTTGCGGCGCACGACCTCGTGCAGGGCCTCCTCGCCGAACATGGCCTCGGGGTCGTCCTCCTCGGCGCTCGGCCCGACGGCCTCGGTGATGCCGTCGGTGTACAGCACGACGATCTCGCCGGGCGCCAGGCTCACCGTGTCCTGCTGGTAGAGCTGCTCGCCGACCATGCCGAGCAGCAGACCGCCGTTGGCCAGCTCCTCCAGCGACCCGTCGGCGCGCAGCACCAGCGGCGGGTTGTGCCCGGCGTTGGTGCAGGTGAAGGTCGCCGTCTCGGCGTCGAGCACACCGTAGAAGAAGGTGGCGAACATGTGGGGGTCGGTCGAGCGCACGAGCAGGTCGTTCACCCGCCCCACCACCTCGGCCACGGCCCCCGGGTGCAGCACCTGGCCGTGCAGGCTCGCCTGCAGGTTGCTCATGAGCAGGGCCGCCGGCATGCCCTTGCCGGAGACGTCGCCGATGGCGATGCCGATCTTCTCGCCGTCCTGGGCCAGGAAGTCGTAGTAGTCGCCGCCGATCTCCCGGCTGGGAATGCTCGCGCCGGCGACCTCGAAGTCGCGCAGGTGCGGTTCGCCCCGGGGCAGCAGGCGCTCCTGGATCGCCCGCGCGGTGGCCAGCTCCTGCTTGAGGCGGTCGTTGGCCAGGGCGATCTCGCGACCGTCCCGCACGGCGGCGGTCATCTCGTTGAAGCTGGCCGCAAGGTCGCCGAACTCGTCCTCGTTGGGGATCTCGATGCGCGCGTCGAGGTCGCCCCCGGCCACCAGGCGGGTGCCCCGGTGCAGGGCGTGCACGCCGGTCACGATGCCCTCGGTGATGCGCACCCCGAAGAAGACCGCGAAGACCACCACCACGAGCCACAGGAAGCCGAACAGGCCCAGCGCCACGGCGACCAGGACGTTCAGTTTCGACGTGTCCCCGAAGAACTCGCCCGTCAGGTCGGGCCAGCCCACGCGCAGCTGCACGAAGATGTTGCGCTCGCCGATCGTCTCGCCCCGCACGGTGGCGAACTCGAGCAGCGAGGCGCCGAAGTACAGGTACTTGTTCCAGAAGAGGCGGCTGCCCGGGGCCGCGTCGCGGTAGCTGACCGTGACGTCGCGGAAGCGAGCCCCGCCGGCATCGGTCCCGCCGGAGTCGGCGGCCGCGGCCGCCTCGTCGTCGTCCGTGTCGATGACGATGCCGCTCCGTCGGCTGCGCGTGCCGGTCCCCTCCAGGTCGAGTCCGACCTTGAGGATCCCCGAAAGGCGGCGCAGCGGGCGCTCGCCCAGCTGCCAGCCGCGCACCCGGGGCGCGTCGCCGTCGAGCCCCTGCCAGCGCAGGAGCCAGATGGTGCCGTCGACCACGAAGTAGTCGGTCGAGTCGGCCCGGACCGCCGCCCCACCGGCCGCCGAACGGTCGACCCGCGCGTCGTCGCGCACGACCTTGCCCATGCCGACGGCCGCCCCCGGCACCCAGGCCGGCGGGGCGATGACCACCGCGCCCGGCACGGCCGTCGGCGCGCCGTCGGGCCAGACGAAGGTGGTGTCGAAGAGCGCACCGGCGAAGTCGGCCCCTTCGGCGGTCATGGCGCGCCAGCTCTCGAGGATGTTGTTCAGGCGGGCGGCGCGGGTGCCGCCGAGGGTCGTGTAGAGCACGACCAGGAAGAAGGCGACCATCAGCAGCAGCGGCAGGCCGCCGATCAGCAGGCCGCTGATGGTGAGCTTCGGGCGCAGGCGCAGGAAGTGCAGCCGCATGTTGAAGGCCAGATGCATCAGGGAAAACACCCAGAACCCGACCAGGGACCACAGCGCCCAGGAACCCAGGTGCCGCGGGAACCGGTAGTGGCCTTCGTCGCCGCCGAGCCCCCACAGGCGCTGGGCCAGCACGAGCAGGGCCAGGGCGAGCAGGCCGGCGCCGAAGAAGAGCGCCCGGCGTCGGTCGGGCAGCTGCCGCCACGGCCGGTAGCGGCGCAGGACGAGCATGGTCGCGGAGAAGGTGATGGCGAATCCCAGCCCGACGCCCCCCGCGAAGGTCACCAGCACGAGGGCGAACACGGTCAGACCCACCCACAGCCAGCGGAACCAGGTGTCGAGCATGAGGAAGCGCACCGCCGCGAGCCACGCCACCGCCAGGCCGATGCCGCCGACCCAGGCCGCGAGTCCGGCCGGCACCGCCGCGACGTGGTTGCCCAGGAGCACCACCGCGGTCGCGAGGAGCAGGGCCGCGAGGCTCACCAGCAGGGCGAGAGTGGCCGGTCGGGCCAGCGGGGACACGAGTCGTTTCACCGGATGCCGTGCTCCTGTTTGTAGGCCGCCCAGTTGTCCTTCAGGTGGACGAAACCGCCGAAGCCCTCGGCCGTCAGGAAGGGGTTGTGCCGTCGCTCGTGCCCGATGGTGGAATGGGGTCTGGCGCCATCGCCGCCGTAGTAGTCGTGCCCCGGAAGGACGATCGTCTCGTCGGGAAGTTGCAGGAGTTTCTGCAGGGAGGCGTACTCCTGCTCGGCCGAGGAGCCCCTGAAGTACGGTCCGGTGCCGCCGACCTTGCCGCAGAAGAGGATGTCGCCCGTGACGAGGCGGCCGGCGCAGAGGAAGCAGTAGTGGCCCGGCGAGTGGCCCGGCGTGGCCAGGGCCCGCACCGCGAGGTCGCCGAGGGACAGCTCCTGGCCGTCGGCGAGGGGCTCGGCGCCGGGCACGTCGTCGGCCGCCCCCGCGTGGACGGTGGCCCCGGTGAGGGCGACCAGCTCGGCCAGGCCGCCGACGTGGTCGCCGTGGCCGTGGGTCACGAGGATGCGCGTGATGCGCAGGCCGAGCGCCGTCGCGAGGCGATGCAGTTCGGCCGGACGGAAGCCCGGATCGCAGGCCGCGGCCGCGCCCGTGGCGCGGTCGGCGAACAGGTAGCAGAAGTTGCGGTCGCCGCCCAGGTGGTACTGGCGGCACAGGACTCGGTCGTCGGACAGGTCGCTGATCACGGATCGGCCTCCTCGGGGTCGTCTCCGGATCATAGCCCCGGCCCCGCCCCGCGCCAACCCCGTTCCGATGGCCGAGCCCGGACTTGCCCCGACCGGAGCCGCCGCTTACCCTGAAGGCCCGCGACCCCCAGGCCCCGGCCCGCCCGGGAGAACAGGATCAGCATGACCGACCGCGACGCCACCGCCCTCGTCCCCACCTCCTTCGAGGCGGTCGATGCCGTCCTCCGCGACGTCATCGCCGTCTGGCACGAGCGCGAGGACCGCATCCCGGACTGGGACGCGTGCCGCGAGGTGATGCCGCTGACGCGCCCCGAGGGCTGGGCCCGCACGACCGAGCTGCTGCAGCTGATCAACACCTTCCAGTGGCACGAAGAGGACAAGAGCCGGGCCCATGGGGCCGGCGACGCGGTGCTGGGCCGGGTGAAGCGCTCCATCGACGCCTCGAACCGCCGCCGCGTGCAGACCGTCGATCGCCTCGACGACCTGATCCACAGCGGCCTGGCACGGGCCGGACACCTGGATCCGGCCGCCCCGCTGCATTCGGAATCGCCCGGGAGCATCATCGACCGCCTGTCGGTGCTCGCCCTCAAGCGCCACCACGTCGCCGAAGCGCGCGACGAGCTCGCAGGGAGCGAGGAAGCCGCCGCCATGCAGGCCCGCCTCGATACGGTCAGCGAGCAGTACGCCGATCTCGGCGCCTGCCTCGAGCGCCTGCTCGCCGACGTGCGGCAGGGCCGCGTGGGCCTGAAGTTCTACCGGCAGGTCAAGGTGTACGTCGATCCGGACACGGGGCGCCTGCGGGCCGACCTCGACGACTGAGTCGCCTTTCCGGTCCGCCGGCGCCCCGCCGTGCGGCGCCGGCTACTTGAGCAGCGTGACCTTCAGGGACCGCGCACCCCGTTCCCCCGCCAGACGCACGAAGTACACGCCCGAGGCCGCGGCGGCGCCGTCGTCGGTGCGGCCGTCCCACGCGATGGCGTGGTCGCCCGCCGCGAGGCGGTCGTCCACGAGGCGACGCACCTGCCGGCCGCGCGCGTCGTGGATGACGATGCGCACGCGCTCGTCGGCCGCCAGCGCGAACTGGATCCGGGTGCGGGGATTGAACGGGTTCGGCGACGCCCGCGCCGCCAGCAGGCCGCTCGCCGGCGGCACCTCGGGCGACTCGGTGGCCCCGCACGGCGCGGCCACGATGCCGGGCATGCCGCACGCCTTGGCCTCGCCCACCAGCGGCGACGACGCGTCGAGGCGCAAGCCGTCCGGATCCCACGGGTCGCGCGAGCAGAAGTCGGGGACGATGTCGTAGTTCAGGTCGGCCACCGCCACGGCGAGCAGTTCGGGTGTCCAGTCGCCGCCCGCGTTGCCGGCCAGGTCGGTGCACGAGATGTAGGGCGCCGAGTCCCCCACCAGGGCGATGGCCTCGCCCTCGTTGAAGGCGATGATCGCCGCGCCGATCCAGGGCGACGCGTCGACGGCGAGCACGCCGCCACCCCGCACCGAAGCCCGGTTGTCGACCAGCGTCGCGTGGTCGACGTTCACCTGCGACGCCGCGAAGCAGGCCACCCCGCCGCCGTACCGCGCGGCGTTGCCCGACACGATGGTGTCGATCAGGCCCACGACGGCGCCGTTGTCGGCGAAGACCCCGCCGCCGTAGCCCAGGGCGCCGGTGGCGGTGTTGGTCACGAGCCGGCAGCCGATCAGGGCCACCGAGCCGCCGAGGCGGGCCGAGACGGCCCCGCCCCAGTCGGCGACGTTGCCGGTGAAGTCGCAGGCGGTGACCACCGGCGACGATCCGATGCTCGCCTCGACGGCGCCCCCGCCGCCCGCGGGCGCGCGGTTGTCCTCGAAGCGGCAGCCATTCAGCTGCGGCGAACAGGAGACGGCGCGCAGGGCCCCGCCGTGGGCCGCGGCCTCGTTGTCCCGGAACACGACCCGGGTGAAGCGCGTCGGGCTGCTCCGCACGAGGACGGCGCCGCCGCTTCCCTCGTAGCTCGACGTTCCGCCGGCCAGGCCGCCCGTGAGGGTGAGATTGCTCACCCGCGTCGAATCGGCGAGGCCGTCGATGAGCAGGACGCGGCCGAGACGGCCGGCGTCGAGGAGGGTGTCCGTGGGTTCGGACCCCGCACCGCGGATGTCCACACCCACCGGGATCCGCAGATCGACGGCGGTGTGACGGCCGGGGGCCAGGGTGATCGTGTCCCCGGCCCGGGCCGCGGCCAGGGCCGCCGCCAGATCCGGGTGGGTTCCCGGCACCGTCCACTCCGCCGCAACGGCGGCGAGGGCCGGGAGCAGAACTGCGCCGAACAGGGCGACGCTGCAGATGGTTTTCTTCATGGAACCGATTCCTGGGGCTTGGTGGGGCTCCAGACGACGGTCACGTGGGGCGATCGGGGGGTGATCTGGCAAGGGGCGGGCCCGGGGCCCGGGCGGGACGAACCAAACATCAAAGGCAGCCGGGCGGGCCCCACCCGCCGGCCGGAGTCTGCCCGGAGCGCCATCCGGCCCCAATCAAGCCCTGCGGGGGCAACAGGTTGGGTTCTGACGCCGCCATGACACGGGACACAGGATCCGTTAAAAATGAATCAGCATTCAGGAAAACGGAGGCCGCCGTGACGGTTTCGGGAGTTCTGAAGCCCGCGTCTCGAATCCGGACGAGATTTTTGGGGACCGCGGCACCTGAGGCGTCTGTCTTGAGAATAATCTTCAGGATTCACCGGGTTCGCGCGCCCATCGCTGACATTTTGGCAAGGCGGCGACGCCCAGCGAGGACAACCTGACAACGACGCACCCCGGAAGGACAGCCCTCCGGGGTGCGTCTGGGGCGGCCGGCGATCACATGTGGCCGGCGTAGGGCACCTTGGGTGTCGCGAACGCGTCCGGATCGGCCGCGAACGCCTCTTTCGTCTTCTCATCCGGGAAGTAGAAGACCCGTCCCCCGTGATCGAGCCGGGGCGACTCGGCCGTGGGCGTGAACTTCTCCTCCGAGACCGGATCGGTCAGGCGACCGGTGAACCGCCAGGGCGACTGGCGGAACGTCGCCAGGGCCTCGTCGTCGGCCAGGTAGTAGGTCTCGTAATTGACGAAGACGCGATGGGCCTCGTCGAGGCGGGCGGGTCGATCGGTCTTGACCACGCAGGGGACGGTGACGCCCAGCTGGTTCAACCAGATCTCGGGACCTTGCACGAAGGTCACGGCGCAGGGGCGTCAGCAGAAGCCGACCGGGCGCCCGTTCACGTACGATGCCCCCATCTTGGGGTTCAGGCGCACCTTCCGCACCGGGCAGCGGTCGTTGAGGGTGATCAGTCCGTCGCAGAAGTAGCGCAGTTGGGGCAGGGAGTCGGCCGGGGAGACGTATTCGGCCAGGGGTTCGACCTTGTCGCCGTTCATGGCCGCCGGCGAGGCCGCCTGGACGCCGCCCGCCAGGAGCAGGCCCAGCAGGGCTCCGGCGCACCGCAGCCGCATCGAGGTTGGAGTCATGGATCATCCCTCCGTTGGGGTCAGGGGTCGGGGTCGCCTTCCATACAAGAAGACTCCCCTTTCAGTTCCCGCGGAGAGAGGGCGTCAGCGGAACCTGGCCTTCAGGGACCCGAAGGTGGGCTGGTCGTTGGGCAGCACGTCGCCCTCGACGCTGACGGTGATGGGCAGGTCCATGAAGAAGGGGCTGCCGCCGTCGCAGTCCTGGGCGGCGCCGAAGGGTCCGGCGGCCCACAGGTAGTCGCCGGAGAAGGGCGCCGCCACGCGCACGGTCATCGACGCCAGCCAGATGGCGTCCTGGTCGAGGCAGGTGGGCGCGGACGAGACCATGCCCGCCAGGGGATGGCCCTCGTGCTCGAGGTCGGGATTCAGTTCCATGTCGACGATCTGGACCGCCGCCCCGCAGCACACCTGGTGGATGACCCAATGCAGAGAGGTGACCGGCTGGTCCATGGGCATTCCCGGCTGGTTGCCGAAGGCCATGGCGTAGATGGTGAAGGTCGAGTCCGGGTCGATGACGATGCGGTCGACGTGGTGGTCCTGCGAGGCGCTCAGGCCGATGCGCGGGAAGACCTCCTGCGAGCGGGCCGCACCCGCCGCCAGGAGCAGCAGGGCCAGGATGGGCAGCACCAGCCAGGCCAGGGGCGGCCGGGGGCGCGCGGCGACGCGGACGCGGGTGCGGGCGAGCGGGGTGCGGGTCATCGGGGCCGTCCTTCGGGCTGCGAGCGGGTCGAGGTCTTCGGCAAAAGCATACGACCTCGGCGGCCCGGCCCGCAAGGGGGTCAGTCGCCCGCGAGCCGGGCGGCGGCCCGCTCCCAGTCGGCGTCGGTGGTGACCTTCCAGTTTCCCGCCTCGCCGGCGACCACCGCCGGCGCGTCGCCCCGGGCGGCCGCCAATCCCCCATCGTCCGTGAATTCAAGGCTTTCGGCCGCGGCCCAGGCGTGGGCGGCGAAGAATCCGGCCCACCGGAAGACCTGGGGCGTCTGCACGGCCACCAGCTCGGCGCGCGCCAGGTACTCGGCGCCGGCATCGGCCCGCGAGCGGACGATGGTGTCGGGCACCGGGACCCCGGGCACGGCGCCCCCGGCGGCGAGGGCCGCCCGGGCCAGGGCGTCGAGCAGGTCGTGGGAAGCGAAGGGGCGGGCCGTGTCGTGGACCGCCACCAGGTCGTCGGGCCCGGGTCCCAGACGGGTATCGAGCTCGCGCAGGGCGTGCCAGGTCGAAGCGGTGCGAGTGGCGCCCGGCGCCGCCAGCTGGAAGGGCAGCGCGGGCCGGCCGCGGCGCCGGTCGGCGAGGACGGCCGCCACCTCCCGCGCCACGGGCGCGTGGCGCTCCTCGGGTGCGGTGATGGTCAGGCTGGCCAGATGCCACGGCGCGTCCGGGCGCTCGTCCAGGAAGGTGCGCAGGCTGACGGTGTAGAGCGGGCCCCGTGCGGTGCGGCGGAACTGCTTGGGCTCGCCGTCGCCTCCGCCGGCCCGCAGGCCGCGGCCCCCCGCCAGCAGCACCAGATGCAGAGGCGTGGGCCTCACGAGTCGGCCTCCGCGCGGCGGGCCGGCGTGAGCGCCAGGGCCACGGCCTCCTCCACGCTGGCCACGGTCACGAGCTCGAGTCCGCCGAGGCGGCGCTTGCGCCCGCGGCTCGCGTCGGCGGCCAGCACCGCCCGCCGGAAACCGTGGCGCGACGCCTCGCGCAGCCGCGACTCCAGGTCGGTCACCTGCCGGATCTCCCCCGTCAGGCCCACCTCGCCCAGCACCAGCGTGTCGACCGGCACGGGCTTCTCGCGCAGCGAGGAGGCCAGGGCGATCATGATGGCCAGGTCGGCACCCGGGTCGTCGATGCGCCCGCCGCCGGCCACCTTGACGAAGATGTCGCAGCCGGCCAGATCGAGCCCGGCGCGCTTCTCGAGTATGGCGCCGAGGAGGGCCACGCGCTTGTTGTCGACGCCCTGCACCACGCGCTGGGGCGTGCCGTACCGCGACGACGAGACCAGGGCCTGCACCTCCACCAGAAAGGTGCGCGAGCCGTTCTTCACCGCGCCCACCGCGGCGCCCGGCTCGACGCCCCGCCGTCCGGAGAGGAAGAGGACGCCGGCCTGGTCGACGGGAGCGAGGCCGTCGCCCCGCATCTCCATCACGGCCAGCTCGCCGGTGGTCCCGAAGCGGTTCTTCACCGCGCGCACCATGCGGATGGCGCCGCCGCCCGAGCCCTCGAAGTAGAGCACCGTGTCGACCATGTGCTCGAGCAGTTTGGGTCCGGCCAGGTCGCCGCTCTTGGTGACGTGTCCGACCAGGAAGACGGGGTGGCCCGTCTGGCGGGCGAAGTCGGCCAGGACGCCGCCGCAGTACTTGATCTGGGTGGGGCTGCCGGGGAAGGTGTCGATGTGCTCGCTGTGCAGGGTCTGCACCGAGTCGGCGATGACGACGCAGGGCGTGTCGCCGGCGACGGCCTCGCCCAGGGCGTCGAGCAGGGTCTCCAGATGCACCTCGGGCAGGATGTGGAAGCCGTCCTCGGCGTCGGGCCGGAAGCCGAGACGCTCGGCGCGCATGCGGATCTGGGCGGGCGACTCCTCACCGGCTACGTACACCACGCGGATCCCCTGCCGCACCCACCACAGGGCCAGCCCCGTCAGCAGGGTCGACTTGCCGACGCCCGGCTCGCCGCCCAGCAGCACCACCGAACCGGCCACCAGACCGCCGCCCAGGACATTGGCCACCTCGGCGGGCTCGACCGGCAGGCGCTCGCGCTCGGCCGAGGCGATGCGCGCCAGGGGCACCGCCCGCATGCGGCCGTCGGGTCCGACGGCCTCGGGAAACGCCGCCGCGGCGCCGCTGCGGCGTCCGGCGAAGCCCACCGGATCCTGGGCGCCGGCGCTGAAGCCGCGGGCGCCCTTGGTCTTGCCGGCGGCGGCGAGCTTGACCTCGGCGAAGGTGTTCCACTCGCGGCAACCGGGGCACTGGCCGAGCCAGCGCAGCTCCTCGTGGCCGCAGGACTTGCAATAGAAACGGGTCGAGGTCTTGGCCATGCGGGCGGGACTTTCCGGCTCGGGGTTCGCAGGGGGCGGGCGGATTCCGCCGGCCAATATACCAGATGCACGGGAGGGCGGCAGGGGATTTCCCGCCGTGCCGATCGCCGCGGCCGGACCGTCAGCGGACGAGCTGCATCTTCTGCCGGCGGACCGCGTCGGGAGCCGTGAGGCGGGCCAGATACGATCCGCTGGCGACCGCCCGGCCCGCGTCGTCGCGGCCGTCCCACACGACCGCCTGCGGACCCGCGTCGCGCCGCTCGTCGAGCAAGGTGCGGACCAGCCGCCCCTGCAGATCGAAGATGTGGACACCGACCCGACCCGGCCGCGCCAGGTCGAAGGCCAGCGTCGTACGCGGGTTGAACGGGTTGGGCACCGGCGCCCGCAGCACGGTGCGCGAAGGGAGGTCGTCGTCGGAGCCCGAGGAGCCGGTCACGAAGTAGCGCCAGGGGGCCGCCGCGCCGCGGAAGGGCAGCGAGGCCACGACGCCGTTGGTCGAGCCGGCGGAGAGGTAGTAGTCGACGGTGGCGGTCCAGGGCTGCCCCGGGATGGCGGCCGTCCAGGTGTCCGGCTCGCCGGCCGCCGCCAGGGGGACCTGCTGCCAGGCGCCCTCGTCGACGCGGTAGTTCACGAAGAGGTTGCCCGTGTCGAGGCCGAGGCGATCGGTGATCACGGCCGTGACCGCCAGCGGGGTGGTCAGGGCCGTCGTGGCCGACAGGGGGTCGTGGGCCAGCACCGGGCCGAACCAGGTGACGGCGGCGGCGGCGTCGATGATGCCCCAACCCTGGTCGTTGTCCGGGGCGAGGGCCTGATCGGCGGTGGCGCGAAGGGCCGCGATGACCTGCAGCGGCGTCAACGCCGGGACCCGCTCGAGCACCAGAGCGGCCACGCCGCTGGTCACCGGCGTCGCGAAGGAGGTGCCGCTGGCCGTGATGTAGTTGCCGTCGTTGTTGGGATCGACGAGCGGATTGCTCACGCCCAGGGCCGCCACGTCGGGTTTGATGCGTCCGTCGGCCGTGGGCCCGGGCGACGAGAACGAGGCCGTGTTGCCGGCCAGGTCGACGGCACCCACGGTCAGCGCGCTGTCGGCGTCGGCAGGGGCGATCAGGTGGCCGGTAGTGGCGCGGTCGTTGCCCGCGGCCGTCACCACGAGCAGGCCCCGGGCGGCGGCCAGGTCGGCGGCGATGGTGGTCACGGCCGTGTCGCCGTCGAGATCGGCGGCGTCGTACCAGTCGACGTAGCCGAGCGACGAAGAGATGAGATCTGCGCCCAGGCCCTCGGCCCATTCCAGGCCGGCGACCCAGTTGTCCTCCTCGGCGGGTACCTCCTGGGCGAGGTCCTCGGTGCGCGCCAGCAGCACCGCGATGCCCGGCGCCGGCCCGACGAGCTGTCCCGGCATGTTCCCGGCCAGGGCCGAGAGCACCATGGTGCCGTGGTTGCGGATGGTCGCCAGGTCGCCCGGCTCGGCGTCGACGACACCGTCGCCGTCGACGAAATCCCAGGCGGCCAGGACCGTCAGCGGCGCCAGGGCCTCGTGGGTGACGCGGAAGCCCGTGTCGAGCACGCCCACCACCACGTCGGCCCCCGTCAGGCCCATGGCATGGGCGGCGGGCACGTTGATCTGCTGCATGGCCGCCAGGTTGTTGCCGTAGTCGAAGGCCGCGTCGGTCTTGGCGGGCGCCGACCCGAGTCGCGGCAGGGGCTGCGGCGTCGCGACCGGACGCGGCACGGCGGCATGGCGGGCGCCGCCCACCAGGGTCACGGCGCGCACACCGGCCAGGTCGGCCAGCGCGCGCACCTGTCCGGGAGTGGCCCGGAAGCTCGCGGCGTTGAGCCAGCGGCTGCGGTGGACCAGCCGGGCGCCGGTGGCGCGGCAGGCGGCCAGGCGGGCGGCGTCGAGGGGCAGGTCGTGGTCATCGACCAGGGCGGCAGCCCCGGGAGCCGCCTTGGCCCGTCGGGCCAGGGCCCGGGGGCTCAGGCT
>JAGRNP010000059.1 GCA_020440705.1 bacterium
ATCAAGAAGAGTTGGGAGCTGTACAAGGAAAAGGTCACGCCCGAGGTGGCCAACAGCACCGACCACTTCCGCAACGCCCTCAACGAGATCCTCGCCGACGGCGAGAAGGTCTTCTAGGATCTTGCGGACGGAACGGCAGAACGGCCATGGCCCAGGGGGCCATGGCCGTTCCGCGTCCGGCCCCGGGAAGGGCCGGGCCGGGGGTGGGGCCCGACGTTCACTTCCACTTGTTCTCGGAGATCTCCGCGAGGATGTCGTCGATCTGCTGCCGCACCCGGACGTTGTGGTCGGGCTCGAAGAGCGCCTGCTTGACCCGTCCCTGGTCGTCCTTCTTGACGTAGCGCAGGGACTGCAGGTCCTCCATCGACATCAGGATGTCCTTGCTGACCCGGACCTCGACCGGTTGCCCGTCCTGGTTCACGCTGGGGTTGTGGAAGGGGTGCATCCCGTTGCCCCAGCCGTGCACCACCATCGAGCAGAGGAGAGCGCGGAACGTGTTCTGCCCCTGCACCGTGTCGAGGTCGAAGTTGCCGCCGACCCGTTCGGTCACGCTGTCGATCACGGCGCACAGCTTCACGACCATCTCGCTGTCGATCTCCAGCTGCAGCAGGCGCGCGAACATGGTCTTGAGGATTCGGTCGGTGTTGGTGGTCATCTGGCCACTCCTGTCCAGGATCGTTTCGGGTCGGGGACGAGGAAACCTGTAAGGGCCTCGTCATGCGCCATGGCGGTTCTGTTCTTCCGTCCGAGTGCAAATTGCTTGCCCATTCGGATCTCTCTCGTCGGATCTCATGATTTCACAAAGGTTCCGCCGCCATCACGTGGCACACCCCTTGCAACTCCCGTCCGAGTCGCCGCGACGGCCCCCGGGTCGCCAGCGGGTCGTCCGGGGCCGGATCTAAAGGATTCCCTGCCGTGAACCAGACCGTGCAAACCGCGAAACGCACCTGCCGCCTGCTCTACTACGGGCCGGCGAACGCCGGCAAACGGGCGAACCTGCGCATGATCCACCGTTCGATCCCACCGGGACAGCGGTTGGCTCTCGCCTCGGAGGATCCCGAACGCCAGATCGCGTTCGAGGTCAGCCACGGGGAGGGCAACACCTGGCAGGTTCTCGTCCAGGCCGTCGACAGCGGCAAGGAACGGTTCCGCTCGGCCGGAATGTCCACCCAGCCGCCCTTCGACGGGATCGTCTTCGTGGTCAAGTCCAGCGCCGCGGCGCTGGACCAGAGCCTGGCCTCGTTCGAGTCCCTCAAGGCCTATCTCGACAGTTGGGACCTGGATCTGATGGGGGTGCCCGTCGTCGTGCAGTACAACGGACGCGACGAACCCGACACCCTGCGCGTCGATCGGCTCGAGAGCCTGCTGAACCCCTGGGGCCTGCTCTCCTTCCCGGCCAACGCCGCGAAAGGGGAGGGGGTGCGGGAATCTCTCAAGGCCGTCCTCGGACTGGCGGTCAACCACCTGGAATCGCAGCCGGACCGGCAGTACGACGGACGGGAGAGTTTCATGGAGACCGAACAGGCCGCCCCGCCGGCACCGAGCGAGCCCGCCGCCCCGCCCGAGACGGTCGAGGACCTGGGCATCGACTACGGTCCCCCCGTCCCGGGGGCCGAGCACGGTCGCGCCCCGGACATCGGAGCCACCACCCGGGCGCTCTCCGATGCCATCTACGAGGAGCTGCGTCCGCCCGTGATCGTTCCGGTCAAGGTGCCCCGGCGGCTTCTGGCCGGATCCGGGCCGGTGCGCCTGCTCCTCGAGGTCGAAGTCGTCGACGACGACGGCTGAGACGCCGAAACCCCGACCCGCCCCGCGCATCCGGAAGTTGACCCGGCCCTGGGCTTGGGTTAGTGTGCCGGCATGACGACACCAGCACCAGACCAGCAACCGGCCGCCCCGGCGGAATCCCCGCGGCACGAGTTCCCCGCCACCGAGACCGGCGCCGACGGCGCGCGGCCGCTCAGCTGTGCCGAACTGTTCCAGGCCGGCCGCGTGGCCGAGGCCGAAGGCCGTTACGAGTGGGCCCTCGAGGCCTATCGGCGGGCTCTCCGCTCGTCGCCCGGCCAGCATCCCTGGCACTACCGCAGCGGCTGCACGCTGATGAAACTCGATCGCTGCGGCGAAGCCGAGATCGCCTTCCTGCGCGCCCTCGAACTCGAGCCGGACAACGGCGTCTACCTGACGAACCTCGGTGTGTGCCTCGACCGGCTGGGACGCCGGGAGGAGGCGGTCAGGGCCTACCGGCGGGCGACGCGCCAGGGTCAGGGCACGGCGGCGGCGCACCACAATCTCGGGGCGATCTACGCCGAAGAGGGCCGCACCGGCGAAGCGATCCGGGCCTTCGAGGCGGCGATCGCCGTGGAACCCGACGCCGAGGGCTGGCAGAACCTGGGCCTGGTGCACTACGGGCTCGATGATTTCACCCGCGCCCTCGATTGCTTCGAGCGCAGCGTCGACTGCGACGCGCGCTTCGCCCGCGGCCACTACTACGCCGCCCTCTGCCAGATGAAGAGTGGCATCTACGAGGACGCCTGCCACCGCTTCGAGATGGCCTGGAAGCTCGATCCGCGCCTGGCCCGTGTCCCCTTCCATCTCGGCACCTGCCTGCACAAGCTGGCCCGCTACCAGGAAGCCCGCTTCAGCCTCGAACAGGCCCTCGAGTTCTTCCCCGAGGACGGTCGCATCCACTACCAGCTGGCCCTGACCTGCGACGCCCTCGGCCTGCCGCAGGAAGCCCGTCTCCACTACAGCCAGGCCCGGGCCGCCCGGGAAGGCGCCAACCGCACCGGCTGACCGGCGCACCGAGGAACCACACGTGAACGAGATCCTGGGAATGCTCCTGCTCGCCGCCGTCCAGGGGTTGACGGAGTTCCTGCCCGTCAGCAGCTCGGGTCATCTGGTCCTGGCCCAGACCTTCATGGCCGTGCGGGAGGGCGACGTCTTCTTCGACGTGGTGCTGCACCTCGGGACCCTCGGCTCGGTGCTGGTCGCGTACCGGCGGGAGCTGATCGGGCTGCTGCGCTTCGACGCGGAGTCGCGGCGCTACATCCTGGCGCTGGTGGTCGGCACGGTGCCGGCGGTCGCGATCGGGCTGCTGCTGAAGGACGTTCTGGAGAGCCTGTTCCATGCGCCGGTCTTCGCGGCCGGGGGGCTGTTCGTGACGGCGGCCCTGCTGTTCTCGACGCGGGCACGGCGAAGCCGCGCCGCAGCGGCGGCCGGCGACGGGCCCCGGGCTCCGACGCTGCGCCAGGCGCTGCTCATCGGCTGCGGTCAGGCGTTCGCGATCGTCCCGGGCGTGAGCCGGTCCGGCACGACCATCGCCGTGTCGCTCTGGCTCGGCCTGCCGCGGGTCGAAGCCGCCCGGTTCAGCTTCCTGCTCAGCATCCCGGCCATCTGCGGCGCGCTCGTGCTGCAGCTGGTCGACCGGCCGGCCCTGGAGACGGACGCCTGGCCCTTCGTCCTGGCGGCGCTGGTGGCCTTCGGCGTCGGGCTCCTGGCCCTGCGCTGGACGGCCCTGGCGGTCGTCCAGGCCCACTTCTGGAAATTCGGGTTCTATTGCGTGGCGGTGGGGACGGCGGCGCTGATCGCCCTGACCTGACCGATGGCCGTCAGACGGGGGTCGGGACGCTGAGCACGCGCCCGAGGGTGTCGACGACGCGCTCCTGGTCGAAGGGTTTGATGATGAAGTCCCGGGCGCCGGTCTTGATGGCGCTCAGGACCTGCTCCTTCTGGCCGAGGGCGGTGATCATCACGACCCGCGCCTCCGCGTCGGCGGCCAGGATCTGGCGCAGCGCCTCGGTCCCGTCGAGGCGGGGCATGGTGATGTCGAGCAGGACGAGGTCCGGATGCCGCTCGCCGTACAGCGCCACGGCCTCCTCGCCATCGGCGGCTTCGCCGACCACGTCGAGGCCCATCTCGGAACAGATGTCGCGGAGCATCACCCGCATGAATTCTGCGTCGTCCACGATGAGTACGGTGTGAGCCACCTTGACCTCCGGCGGTCCGGACGGGTTCCCGGGGATCCCGCGACCGCGCTTCCAGTTCGGGCGTCCTGAGCAGTCTCGCTACCCTTCCGTGATCGACGGAACCGACTGGGGCTTTAGATGTTTTGCGGGGAACGGACGGCTCCGGAGCGGGGCCGGGCCCCTCTGCCCGCAGCGAAGGAGAGATCCATGAAAAACGGCTATCACGACCTCACGCGGCACGTCCTGGCCACGGCGCTGTTCCTGGCCTGTGCGGCCCTTTCCACCGGTGCCGCCGGGGCGGAGGACCTCCTCGGCTCCGATGCCGGCGACCGCCGCGAACTCCAGCTGACGGTCTACAACCACGACCTGGCCCTGGTCCGTGAGGTGCGCCGGATCGACCTGCCGAAGGGCACCTTCGGGCTCGAGTTCCGCGACGTCCCGGCCCGCATCAATCCGGTCACGCTGCTGGTGACCGGCGACGGCGGAACGGGCCTGACCGTGCTCGAGCAGAACTACGAATTCGATCTCCTGAGCCCCGAACGCATCCTCGCCAAATACGTGGGCCGGCAGATCAGCTGGATCCAGGAGGACGGTTCACGGGTGACCGGCACGCTCCTGGGCACCAACAGCGGGCCCGTCTACGAGGTCGACGGCGAGGTGGTCTTCGAGGTGCCGGGGCGGATCGCCCTGCCGTCGCTGCCCGGCAACCTGCGGGCGCGGCCCACCCTGGTCTGGACCGCCCACAGCGAGAAGTCCGGCGCCGCCGACGTCGACGCGTCGTACCTCACCGGCGGGATCTCCTGGCAGGCCGACTACGTGCTCGAGATCGCCCGCGACGAGAAGACCGCCGATCTGCAGGCGTGGGTCTCGGTCGACAACCGGAGCGGGGCCACCTACGACGACGCGGGCCTGCTGCTCGTGGCCGGCGACATCAACCAGGCGCCGCCGCAGCGTCTGGTCATGGCCGAGATGGCCGACTACGGCGCCAAGGCGGTGCCGGCGGGCTTCGCCGAGGAAAGCCTGTTCGACTACCACCTCTACACCCTGCAGCGTCCCACGACGCTCAAGGACAACCAGATCAAGCAGATCTCGCTGTTCGAGGCCGAGGGTCTCGGCGTGCGGAAGATCTACCGCCTGGACGGCTCGCCGCAGTACTTCCGCTCGGTGGGACCGCTGGTGGACAAGCCGGGAGTCGACGTGCGCTACGCCTTCGAGAACCGTCGCGAGAACCGACTCGGCATGCCGCTGCCGGCGGGCGTCGTCCGCGTCTACGGGCGCAGCGCGGAAGGCTCGCGCCAGCTCCTCGGTGAGGATCGCATCGGCCACACCGCCAAGGACGAGGAGGTCGAGCTCCTCGTCGGACGGGCCTTCGACATCGTGGCCGAGCGGGTGCGCACCGACAGCCGGCGGGTGAGCGATCGCGTCTACCGGCACACCTTCGCCATCACCCTGCGCAACCACAAGTCGGCGCCGGTGGCGGTCGAGGTCGTGGAGAACGTGGGGGGATTCTGGGAGATCCTGGATTCGTCGCTGGCGTTCAGCAAGCGCGATGCGAACACCATCGCGTTCGACGTGCCGGTGCCGGCGGACGGGGAGACCGTCCTGACCTACACGGTGCAGGTCACCTACTAGGTCCGCACCGGAATCAGCGGGCCTCCAGCTCGGCCCGCCATTGACGCAGACGGCCCTGGAGCCGGGCATCGCCCGGTTGCAGGGCCGTCGCCTTGTCCAGGGCGGCCACCGCCCCGGCGAGATCGCCGGCTCCGTGGCGGGCCACCGCCAGGTTCACCCAGGCTCCGACGAGCTCCGGATCGATCCGGACGGCGCGGCCGAACGCGGCCAGGGCCTCGTCCCGGCGCCCCAGTTGCAGGGCGCACACACCCGCATTGAGGGCCGACCCGGCCAGACGGGGATTGCTCGCCAGGGCCTGCCGGAACAGTTCGTAGGCGGCGGCGAAGTCGCCGTCGGCCAGCAGCCGGTTGCCCAGGTTGTGGTTCAGGGTCGGGTGGTCGGCCCGGGCCTGCAGTCCGCGTCCAAGAGCGCGCCGGGCCCCGGCATCATCACCGGCCAGGTCCAGCAGGCCGGCGGCGGCCAGGGCCAGATCGGCGCGGCGGGTGGGGTCGTTCTCGGCGAGGGCCAGAGTTCGTTCAGCGGCCCCGCGAAGGCGGTTTCCGGCGGCCGCGGCATCGTCGGCGCCCCCGGTCACGAAGAGCAGGCCACCGGCACCGGCGCCGGCGAGCCGCCAGCCCCCGCTGGCCAGGAGGTCGGCGGCGAGACCGTCGAAGGCGCCGCCGTGAAGCGCGAGGATCACGGCCCGCACGTCGAGGCGGTCGAGTTCGCCGAGGGCCGCGGGACCGCCGGCGCGCACCCGGCGGTAGGTGGCCCAACTCGCGGCCGGCGAGGCTTCCGTGCGCCCGTCGACGTAGACCCGCGCCGGGGTCGTGCCCAGGACGTAGGCCGCGGCGTCGAGGTTGGCGAAGGTGCGTTCGGCGGTCGGTCCGGCGAGCTCCGCCGCCGCCGCCGCGGGGTAGATGGCCGGCGTCAGGCCCCCGCCGAAGCGGCGCCCGACCCCTTCATGCACGTAGAAGTCGTTGCCCGGCAGGGCGGCGACCCACCAGCCGGCAAGGCCGAGGGCCAGCACGGCGCCCAGAATGGTCGCGGGGCCCGAGATCCGGCCGCTCCAGCGGTCCCAATGGAGCCGGCGGCGCCACGTCGGGTCCGGCCAGGCCGTCCGGGTGTCGCCGAGCAGGAGAATGAAGGCGAGGCCGTAGAAGGCGACGCTGCGCTGGTTGGCCAGGGCGGCCAGGGTGGCGAGCCCGCAGAGCACGAGTCGCCAGGGGGACAGGTGGCGTCCCGCCAGCACGGCGTGGAGCAGCGCGGCCACCAGGGAGATCTTGAAGGCGGTCAGGGTCAGGCCGAGGGCGTTGCGGGTCTCGAGCAGGGGCACGAGCTCGGAGACCGTGCCGGTGAGGGCCGCGCCCTGACCACGGAACTGGCCCAGGGCCCGCACGGGGAAGGCCAGACCGTGGATGTGGTTGGGGGTGAGCACGAGGGCGACGAGGGAGAGGAGGAACGGGGCCCAGATGGCCGCGACCGGCCAGGACATTTCGCCCCGGAGGCGGCGCTCGAGGGGTTGCAGCAGCGCGGCAAGACCAAGGACGAGCGGGGCGATGGTCGCGAAGCCGTGGCACTGCATCCAGAGGACGACCACGGCGAAGAGGCGCCAGAGGCCGGGATCGCGCCACACGGATGCCGGCGCCTGTCGCCGGTAGTGGGCCTCGGTGAGCGGCACCAGGACGACGAAGGCGAGGGCGGAGACGAGCTCGGGTCGCAGGTTGAAGCGGGGCCAGAGCAGCAGCAGGCCGAAGCCCAGGACGAGGGCCCGTCGGACGAGGAGGTCGCCGCGACCGTCGCGCCACGCGGCGAGGCCTCCGTCGCCGAGGGCCAGCAGCAGCACGAGGGCGAGGATCAGCCCCGACCGCAGGAGGTTCCAGCCCAGGGGGTCGCTGTCGGGCGAAGACGCGGCCGTCAGGCGGACCACGACCTGGAACAGCCACTCGTGGTTCAGCCACGGGTGGTCGGGAGTCGCGAAGCTGTAGGTGTTGACGAGCGGGAAGCCTCCGCCCGCGAGCAGGTCCGTCCCGGCGCGGAGATGGAACCAGACGTCCAGATCGGTGAGGCTGTGCCAGGCCAGAAGGCCGCCCAAGGCGACCACGGCCAGCAGGGCGGAGGCGGCCAGGAGCCGCAGGGGGAGGGGAGCGGGGGAGCTTGCCTTCTCGGCCATGATTCTCCTGCCGGGCGATGACGGCGGCGGGGTGCCGGCGTCGCGGGAGGCAATGGTCGGCGACGTGTGCCGGAAAATCAACCCCCGGTCCGGAGGTCAAAAACGGTCGAAATCCATTTGACAAACTGACCCCGGCGACAGAGGCCGTTTTGACAAAATGTCAAACCCGTTCCGAAAATGACAACCTGTTTGTATTCAGTGAAAACTTGTCGTCTTTCAAGTGGCCAATTAACAATATGTTAGCATGGCCGTGAGGGGCGGTTTCGAAAACGGGCAATTGGTATGGGAATTGTTAATGGAGCGTGAAAGACGACCCCCACCAAACGGGCTTTGCGGATCCGGAATCGCGCCGGATCGAGAGAGGAAGACGAACATGGCCAAGGCGACCACCAGTTCGGCGACGCGCAAGAAGACCACCCGGGCCCGTGCGGCCCAGGCGCCCGCCGTCAAGGCTGCCGGCGCGACCGTGCGCGCGGCGAAGACCGCCGCCCCCAAGGCCAAGGCCCAGAAGGCCCGCACCCGGAACCGGGCGAAGGCCGAGACGAGCGCGCCCGCGGCGCAGCTCATGAGCAACCTGGATCTGTACTTCCAGGAAGTGAAGGCCTACAGCCTGCTCACGCGCGCCGAGGAGTGCGAGCTCGCGCGCGGCATCCACAACAACGACAACGAGAGCCTGCACAAGCTGGTCAAGGCCAACCTGCGCTTCGTGGTCTCGATCGCCAAGGAATACGCCCACTACGGCGTGCCCCTGGAAGACCTGATCAACGAGGGCAACCTGGGTCTGCTGAAGGCCGCCCAGCGCTTCGACGAGACGCGCGGCTTCAAGTTCATCAGCTACGCCGTGTGGTGGATCCGCCAGTCGATCCTCGCGGCCCTGGCGAACCACAGCAAGATCGTGCGCATGCCCCTGAACCGGGCGCGCGTGCTGAACCAGATCAAGAAGGCGAGCGGCGAACTGCAGCAGAAGCTGCGCCGCAAGCCGGAGCCCGAGGAGATCGCCAAGGTCCTGGGCCTGTCCGTCGACGAGGTGAAGGACACCCTGCCCCTGATGCAGGACAACTTCTTCCTCGACGACTACGTCGGCAACGACGAGGACAGCACCTACCTGGACTTCCTCGAGGACACGACCGGCCACGGTCCGGACAACAAGGTCATGGACGACGATCTGCACAGCAGCATCGGGCGCATGCTCGAGGACCTGAAGCCCCGCGAGGCCAAGGTGCTGCGGCTGTACTACGGTCTGGGCAGCGACCAGGAGATGACCCTCGAGGAGATCGGCCAGATCATGGGCCTGACCCGCGAGCGCATCCGGCAGATCAAGGAAGAGGCCTTCGAGAAGGTGCGTTCGAGCAAGACCTTCAAGTACATGCACGACTACGCGGACGAGACGCAGCTCTAGCGGTCCGATTCGACCACCGGGAGAACGGAACCGGCCCACAGGCGAACGGGGCCGGCCGCAGGAAGACGGCGAACGTTGAGCGAGAGAGGACAGGGCTCCGGTGGCACCGGGGCCCTGTTCGTTTGTCGGCCTTCTCAATCGCCGGGCTGGGGCACGACCGCGCCGGCCGTGGCTTCCCGGACCCGGCTGAGGAACTCCGGCCAGCGGGAATGGGGCAGCCAGACCCGCCAGGCCACGTCGGCCGCGTACTGCTCGTCCTCCACGGTGCCGGCGCAGTCGGTCAGGAGATGGGTCAGGGTCTTCTGCTGGCCGTAGGGAAAGTTCAGGGTGAACTCCCGGCCCTGGCGCACCCGCCGCACCGGCGCGGCCGCGAGGGCCGCCGCCGCGGCCTGGCCATAGGCCCGGGCCAGACCGCCGGTCCCCAGTTTCACGCCGCCGAAATACCGCACGACGACGACCACCGCATCGGTGAGATCCCGCTTGCGGATCTCGGCGAGAATGGGCTCGCCGGCCGTTCCCGAAGGCTCGCCGTCGTCGTTGCGGTTCTCGACGACCGCCGGCGGCGCACCCAGGCGCCAGGCCCAGCAGGCGTGCCGGGCATCATGATAGGGCGCAACCAGGCGGGCGATGGTCTCCTGGGCTGCCGCGTGCGCATGCGCCGGCGCGCACAGGCCGATGAACCGTGATCGCTGCACACGCAGCTCGGCAGCGGCTTCGCCGCCGAGGGCGAGATGCTCGTCGGGCGGAGGCGGAATGACGGGTTCGGGCGGGTCGGAGACCATCGCGTCGGCTCCTGCTGGAGGTGGTCGGTTCCCGGACACAGGCTACACGAGTTGAGCGACGGCCTGAAGGCGCGATCGCGGCCCAGCCGACTGGAATCGCAAGTTATTTGGAAACAGTATCTTATGACGGCGTCCGCGGTGTGGTTCTGGCATCCGGCTTGCACATTGCCGGTTCCGGCGGGGCGATTCCGCGCCTCGCCGCCACCTCCCGGAGCGAAAGGCGACCGCACGACGTGCCCCATCTGCAGCGACTCTGGAACCTGGGGGCCCTGCTGGCCCTCCTGAGCGCCCTTCACGCCGGCGCGGGCGTCGCCGCGACCCCCGAGCAGCCCGAGCCGACCAATCGGCGCCTGACGAGCCCCCAGAGCCGCCTGCACGAGCCGTTCGCGGAACCGATCTTCCTGACCGGACACCTGGCCTTCGGCGGGGCCTCCCCCTTCGGCCACGGCTACGCGGGCTACGGGGCCTCGCTGATCTTCCGGCCCGGCTCGTCGGCCAACTTCTTCAACTTTCTCTATGACTGGCGCAGTGCCATGGTGCTCCGGCTCGACTACCAGAAGCTCGACCGTCAGGCCGGACGGGCCTTTTCGGGCGACCTGATCCTGCGGCGCTACCTGTCCGACAGGGGCGACCACCGGGCCGAGGTCCTGCCCTTCGCGGGGCTCGGGTTCGGGGCGACCGACGTGCAGGTGCCGCCGAGCGATGGGGGCGGGAACTCCCGCTACTGGTCGTGGTTGGTGGAGGTGGGCCAGGAGTGGTACTTCCTGCACGACTACGTCCTGGTGGCCCGGCTCCAGTACCGCCACTTCGGTTACGGCGGCATCTCCATGGATGCGTGGGCCGTCAGCGGCGCCATCGGGATCCCGGTGCCCTGGTAGGTCCGATCCGGGCATGACCCCCCGCCCGAATTGGCCTATATTTTCGCCAGCCCCTGGAGTACCCGCCGCGGCGTCGCCGCGGACTCATCCCGCTACCGAAGGTGTCGCGCCATGCAGAACCCGATTCCGAAAATCCTTCTCGTCGGCTCCGTCCTGGGTGGGCTCCTGGCCGGCGGACCGGTCCGGGGGCAGGACGAACTCAGCTACCAGCAGTACCGCGAACTGAGCTGGGCGGCCGACCGGCTGGCGCACGTCGCCCAGTTCGAACCGATCCACGGCGAGACGGGCATGTACTTCGCGCTCGGCGAACGCTTCGGCACGGTCATCGTCGTCAAGCTCGATGCCCGGGGGCGCGAACGCGTGTGGAAGAGCAACCAGCTCAGCGGCGTGCCCGACGAGGTCCTCACCGCCGACATGGACGGCAACGGACTCGAGGACACGATCCTCTGCCGCACGAGCACCGGCAAGATCTACGCCTGGTCCATGGACGGGTACGACCAGGTCTGGGAATCGCTGTCCAGCGAGTACCAGCAGGTGGCCTGCTTCACCGTGTTCAACATGGACGACGACGAAGCCACCGAACTGGTCATGGTGGCCGACGGGCGGGTGGTGTACGTCGATGGCGCCAACTGGACCCGCCAGTTCACGAGCATCAACGAGTACCAGGCGACGCAGGTGCGGTGCGGCGATGTGGACGGGGACAACCGGCCCGAGGTCGTGCTCAATTCGGGGCAGGTGCTCGACGCCGGCACGGGCGATGTCGAATGGGAAGACGAACCCTTCTTCGCCCGCATCGAGCTGCTCGACATCGACGGGGACGGCATTCCGGAGGTGCTGACCGAGAATCCGGGCAATGGCCCCCTGAAGGTCTTCAACGTCGGCTACCGACGCGAGGTGCGGCTGCAGTAGGTCGCGGTCGCCCGACGGGAAACGGAAACGCCCGGCCGACAGGCCGGGCGTTCCTTTCAGGTGCGGGCGGACATCCGCTCAGCGGATACCCTGCATGATCTCCAGCATCTCCGCCGCGGGGACGAACCCCTGGGACCGCCCGTGCAGCACTTCGCCGCGACTGTCGATGAAGATGACGCGGGGCAGGCCGGGCACCCGGAATTCCTCCTTGATGGCGGTCATCTCGTCGTCGTCGGGCGCCGTGGCGTCGACCTTGATCGTCACGAAGCGCTGCGACTCGGCGACCACCTCGGGCACGTTCCACACGGCCTTGTCCAGCTTCTTGCAGTACACGCACCACTGGGCCCAGAAGTCGATCATGATCGGCTTGCCGGCGGCCTTGGCCTCGGCCCGGCGGGCGTCGAGGAAGGCCTGGACGCCTTCGCCGGTGGCGACTTTCGTCCACGGCACGTGGTCGGGCAGGGGCGCAGCGGCCGGAACGTCCGCGGCCCCGGCGGCCGCGGAAACGGGACCGGCGGCCAGGGCGGTCCCGTGGGCCGCGACGGGGGCCGCCGGAGCCTGCAGGGCCGCCAGGGGCGAGGGCATGAGGAATCCGTGCTGCAGGAACGAACCGAGCAGGAGGTAGAGGCCGGCCACGAAGGCGGCCAGGCCGAGCCCCTTGCTGGCCCGCGGCCACCAGCCGCTCTCGGCGCCGAGCCTGTCGAAGGCGCCCATGAAGACGGCGACGACGATCACCGTGACGCCGACGAGGGGATAGAAGACCGTCTCCGCCAGCACCGCCCCGGGTCGCACGAAATAGAAGGCCATGGCGACCAGCAGCAGGCCCATGCCCTTCTTGACGGTCTCCATCCAGCCCCCGCTCCGGGGCATGGAACCCATGAGCGACGGGAAGGTGCCGACGCCGATCAGCAGCATGCCCATGCCCATGCCGAAGGTGAAGAGGGTGATGAAGCCGAGGAACCAGTTGCCGGTGGTCGCGACCCAGACCAGCAGGGCGGCGAGGAACGGTCCGACGCAGGGCGACGCCACCAGTCCCGCCACGAGGCCCATGGCGAAGACACCGACCAGGCCGCCGCGGTTGCCGCCGCCGGGTCCGCCGAGGCGGTCGCGCAGGAAGGCCGGGGCCTGCAGCTCGAAGGCGCCGAACATGCTGAACGACAGGGCGACCAGCAGCAGCGCGATGGGCACCGTGACGGCCGGGCTCTGCATGAAGGCGGTGATGCCGCTGAAGACGGTGGCGCTCAGCGCCCCGAGGACGGCGTACACGAAAGCCATTCCGATGACGTAGGTGACGGACATGAGCAGTCCGTGGGCCGGCCCCTTCTCCTGGCTCTGGGCCCCGATGACCGCCAGGGTGATGGGGATCATCGGATAGATGCACGGGGAGAGACTCATGAGGAGTCCGAAGCCGAACACCACGAGAAGGAAGAGGGCCAGCCCCTTGCGCTCGAGATAGTCGGCGATGCGGTCGGCGGACCAGTCCTCGCCGAAGTCGACGGCGATGGTCCCGGTCCAGGTGGCCTCGGCCCGGCTGCCGTCGGCATGGGGCGCCATGATGCGCGCCACGAGGGAGGCCTCGTGGGGCGTGGCCTCGGGCGACACCGGGGCGACCCATTCGAACCGGACCGGGGCACCGGGTCGGGCCGGATCGAGCGGACGCAGGGGATACGGCGTCCCGAAGGCGCCTTCCTGGCCGGTGGCCTGGACGTCGATCGTGACCTGGTCGGCCACGAGAGTGGCGCCCGCGGCCGGCGTGACCGTCACGATCAGCACGAGGTCCTTGCCGATCTCGGCCCGGTCCGTCGCGGGAGCGACCGCCACGTCGACGGGGGCCGCCGCGACCGGGGCGGCAGCGATGCCGGCGAGGAGCAGCAGGGCCAGGAAACGCAGGGGAGAGATACGCATCGTTCGGGTCCTTCGGGTGCGGTCCACAGACCGGCTCGGGTCGGTTCGGCGTTTCGGGGGGATCTGTTGCCGCCTACTATACGACGATAAATCCAGCGCACAAGATGTGGTTCCCATGCTCCGGATCCGGGCGGCCGGTTGCGCAACGGGGATTCAGGTGCGAAACTGGACCGGAAGAAACGACCCGAATCCCCGCCCGCGCGCCCCGGCGCTCCGGCAACCGAGAGGAACCGCCCGTGAACAGCATGTCCACTCCCCTCCGTCTGGCCCTCGTGGCCCTGCTTGGTCTCACCCTCGTCGCCGGATGTGGCGGCGGCGAGGAGAATTCGGCCGCCGCCGACGCCGGTGGGGCGCCTGCCGGGACCGCGTTCGGCTCGACGGAGGGCAGCGTGGCGCCGGACTTCACCCTGCCGCGGCTGGCGGGGGGCGAACTCAGCCTCAGCCAGTTCCGGGGCAAGGCCGTCATCGTCGATTTCTGGGATACCTGGTGCCCGCCCTGCCGCCGCGCCCTGCCGCATCTGCAGGAGCTGAGCCAGACCTATGCGGGTGACCTCGTGGTGATCGGCGTGGCCTTCGGCCAGGAGGGTGAGCAGAAGGTCCGCAGCTACACCGCCGAGAACGGCCTGACCTTCGAGATGGTCCTCTTCCAGGAGAGCAGTTCGATCCTGCAGGACTTCGGCGGGATCCAGAGCATCCCGACGACCTTCCTCATCGACCGGGACGGCGTGATCCGCAAGAAGTGGGTCGGCGCCGCCGACAAGGACGCCTATGAAGCCGCCATCGTCGCGGCCATCGGCAGCTGATGACGGGGTGGGTGCTCGTGGCCCTGTCCGGGGCGGCCGGCGCGGTCTCCCGCTACGGCGTCGGGCTGCTGGCGGTGCGGGCCCTCGGTGACCGTTTCGCCTACGGCACCCTGGCCGTGAACGTCCTGGGCTGCCTGGCGCTCGGGTTCCTGCTGGAGTTGGAACGGGGGACCGACCTGGTCTCCCATCCGGTGCGCCTGATGGCGGGGGTGGGCTTCCTGGGCGCCTTCACCACGTTCAGCACCTTCGGCTACGAGACGCTGCGCTACCTGGAGGCGGGCGCGACGGATCTGGCCTTGGCGAACGTGGCGGCGAACCTCGTCCTCGGATTCGGAGCGGTCTGGATCGGCTTCGTCGTGGCGCGGAGCGTGTTCGCGGGCGCGTAGGGTGGTGGGGACGGCGCCGCTGGCGGGCAAGGAAAAACCCCTGACTGTGGGCGCACCTTCAGTCAGGGGTCAGGCCGATACGATCATTTTCTGAGCCACCAAAAGAGGTCGACAAGGCCAACCGCAATCAGGAAATAGTTTTCCGGTGCCATTCGTCCTCCCCCTTTCATCGGTTGAAGGTGAATCGACGCGGACCTTCCTGAGATCGGACGGGTTTCGCCCGACTTGAGACCCGAATTTCAACCCCGTGAAATCCCCACTGTTCGGGCCCCTGTCCCGCAACCTGAGCAAGAACGGGTCCGGGTTTTCTTTAAAATTACAAGTCGCTGATTTCCAAGAGGATGGCCGTGCGGTCGTCGGAGCGGTTGCTGCCGCCGAAGGCCTGGACGTGGGCAAAAACCTTCCCGAGGAGGGTTTCGGGCACGTCGTCGATGTGCGCTTCGACGACGTCCAGGAGGCGGGGCGCGTCGAGGAACTCGTCCTGTTCGTTCCGTTCCTCGGTGAGTCCGTCGGTGTAGAGGAAGAGCCGGTCGCCGGGGCACAGTCCGATGGCGCCCTCCCGGTACACCGCCTCGGGGGAGACGCCGAGCACCGGCCCGCCCTTCTTGAGGACCTGGCGATAGCGGCTGCGGGGCCGGAAGAGCACGGGCTGTTCCATGCCGGCGTTGCAGAAGCGCAGCAGTCCGGTCGACGGCGTCAGCACCCCGCAGAAGAAGCAGATGAAATGCCCCTGGCTGCCGAGCGCCGTGACCACCGCGTTGAGGCGGGTCATCAGATCCCGGGGACTGACCCCGGGCAGGGCCTCCTGACGGAAGGCCACGCGAACCGAAGTCATCATCAGCGCGGCCGGGATGCCCTTGCCCGAGACGTCGGCGATGGCGAAGATCAGGTCGTCGTTCTCCAGGGTGAAGTAGTCGAAGTAGTCGCCGCCCACCATCCGGCAGGGTTCGTTGTGGCCGCAGATGCGGTAGGAGGCGAAGTCGAGGGGCTTGTCGGGCAGCAGGTTCGCCTGGATGTCGCGAGCCACCTCGAGTTCGGTTTCCAGGCGTTTGCGTTCGAGACTGGCCTGGTAGAGCTGGCGGCTCTCGACGATGGACGCGGCCTGGACCGCCAGGTTCTTCAGGTTCGCGAGATCGTCCTGGCTGTAGAGATCGCCCGAGGACTTGGGGCCGAAGCCCATGATGCCCAGCAGGCGATTGCCCGTGATGAGGGGGACGAGCAGGGCGAGGCGCAGCCGGGTCAGGAGCTGGAGCGATTCGGCGTCGGCACCGGTCGCGAGCATGTGGTCCTCGATCTCCTCGCGGAAGACCGGCCGTCGGAGGCGATCCAGGAGCAGGGCCAGCGTGCTGTCGGCGGCGAGGAAGACATCGGTCGGGGGCGTGCCGAGTTCGCTGCAGCCGCCGACGCGGGCGGCGAACCCCGCACCCGGGCTGGGCGTCGGCAGGAACAGCGCGAAACCCTCGGGGCGGTAGAGTTCGCACAGCCGCCCTTCGATGGTGCGGACGACGGCGCCGGGCTCGATCAGGCCGGTGAGGCGCTCGGCCAGGGCGTTGATGGCGCGGCGGTCGGCGCGGCGTGACGGATAGAAGGTGCGGTCGATCCAGATCTGGACCTGGTTGCGCAGGGGCATGATCACCAGGCCGCTGCCCGCGGCGATGGCCACCAGCACGGGCCAGGTCTCGGCCCCGAACATGCGGGCCATCAGGTTGCCGACCAGTCCGACCACCACGAAGTAGATGAGCACGACGAGCAGCGTCAGGGAGCCGTAGACGAGGCCGATGCGCACCACGAAGCGGGTGTCGAGGGCGCCGTAGCGCATGATGGCCAGGGCGAAGCTGACGGGCACGAGCAGCAGCGAGAGCGAGAGGTACTGCCAATAGGGCAGCGGTGTGCCCGGGACGACGTTGGCGACCACGGTGGCGACAAGGAAGGGCACGAGCCCGCCCACGAGTCCGACCAGGACCACCTTCAGCTTGGTCTGCTGGATGGGGCGCTCCCGCCGCAGCACGCGGCGGCCGAAGATCGCGAGTCCGGCGACGAAATAGCCGAGGGCATAGAACACCGACAGGAGGTTGACGAGATCCTCGATGCGGTCGGTGGCCGGAGGGCGACCGAACGCCTCGAGCCCGGCGCTCGCGACGAAGAGCACGACGCCCGGCAGGAGCAGGATCCGGTAGCGGCGCTGCGTGCGCCGCCAGGGCGCCCCGGTGCTGGGGAACTGGATCAGGAAGCGGAGGAAGAACGCCGGCATCAGCAACTGGAGCAGCGCCCGCAGGTACTGCTTGAACTGCATGTAGTCGAGGTCGGGGTGGTCCGGGATGTCGAGGAGGAAGAACGCGAAGACGAGGCAGAGGAAATGGAAGTTCCGCGCCACCGGGTCGGGGCGGCGCCACAGCACCCACCAGCCGATGAGCAGGAAGGCGAGGCCGGCGACCCACAGGCTGTAGGCGTGGATGAGGTCGGCCTGGGCGATGCGCACGGGGCGCAGCTCCATGTGACGCACGGGCGCACCCGGAGCCGCGACGCTGATCGTTATCGGGGCATGAGGCCGCAGGCGCGCGCGGGCGGCATAGAACGCCGACTCGTGGTGGGTCGGTTGTCCGGCGACTGCGACGATGTGCTGCCCGGGCTCCATGCCGGCGGCCGCGGCCGGACCGCCGGCTTCGACCGAGCGCACGACCAGGTTGCTGGCCGTGAAGCCGAGATCGGCGCGGTGGGGCAGATCGACGGCGACGGGCAGGGAGAGGATGAACAGGAGCGGCGCGAGGACGAGCAGGCTGATCAGGCGGGAGATCCGCTCGAACGGGGTTTCAGGGCAAGGTGACGGTCTCGGCATGCGGCCCCCGCGGCTGGCGAATGACGTCCCGGCTGCCTGACGGCGACGGCGGGCGCCGACGCCGGTCCGTGGGGTCAGTCTAGCACATCGGGAGGAAAATGCGCACCGCATCCTCGGCCGAGGGCGCCGATGGTGGCTCCGTCCGGACCGAGGCAGGGGCTGCCCTCCTGGAGATGCAGGTCGCCCGCCGCGGGGGCGCAGTACAGGGGGTCGGCCGCCTGGTTGCCATCGCGATCGCGCTGGGCGGCGAGCGCGGCCGGCCACGCGCCCCCGGCGAGATAGATGTTCGAGCGCCGCCAGGCGGGGGCTCCGTCGCCGGCGAGCGCCTCGCCCGCCGGTCCGGTCAGCAGGCAGGCCTCGAACACCGGCTGGCTGTCGCCGATGGTCAGCACGGCGTCCGGGCCATCGGCCAGATTGGCGTGGAAGGTGCAATTGGCGAAGCGGGGCGATGCCCCTCGCGCAGCGAGAACGCCGCCGCCGAGGCCGCCGGCATTGGCATGGAGCACGCTGCCGCGTACGGTCAGGGAGCCGCCTGAATGGGCCAGGGCGCCGCCGGAGCCCCCCGCGGCGTTGGCGTCGAGGAGCGAGGTGTCGACCAGCAGGCGACCGGCCGCCACGGCGACGCCGCCGCCGGTCTCGTCGGCGAGATTGCCCGTGATCGTGCAGTGCTGCATCCGGCCGGCGCCGCGGGCGCGCCAGAGGACGGCCCCGCCGGTCCCGAGGGCATGGCTGCCACGCAGTTCGGACTGCAGGATGTGCGGGCCCCGGTCGCCGACCGCGGCCACGGCTCCGCCATCCCGGGCGCGACCGCCGACGAGGCGGCAGCGTTCCAGGGTGGGTGAGGCGTCTTCGACGAGGACGAGTCCGCCCATGCCGTCGCGCCCCTCGCCCAGGGCGGTGCCGCCCCGCAGCGTGAAACCGACGACGCGCGTCGTCGTGTCGGCCCCGGCCGGGAAGATGAGGCACCGTCCGCGCCCGCCGGCGTCGATGACGGCGCAATCGGGCTGCAGGGTGCCCGACCACAGGGACACGCCGGGCTTGACGATGATGTCGTGCTCGCGGTAGGTGCCGCAGGAAACGAGGATGATGTCGCCGGCCCGGGCGCGGATCATGGCGCCCTTGATGGAGGGGGCGTCGCCCGGCACGCCGATGGTGCGCCCGGCGGCGGGTCCGGCCGTGCCCGCGGCCGCGAGCCCGATCGTCAGCAGCACGGCGAGAGCGCGGCCGTGCCGGCTTGCGCGGCGGTTCTTCGTGGTCACCATCCCGCGACTCCTTTGCGGTTCGGCGGGCGGACAGTCCCGCCCGGAACGCCGACGCCGGATGTCATCCCGGCCGTGCCGGCATGGACCCGGGTGATACAAACGGCCGCTCCCTGCGGAAGGAAGCGGCCGGATGTTCCTGGGGGAGAAACGTTCTAGCGGAACAGCGCCTTCACGTCACCCCAGCTGTGATCTTCGATGGCCACTGCGCAATCGCCGTTGACGGTCGCGACGGGGAAGTCCCGACCACCGGTCGACTGCTTCAGTTCCTTGATGATCTCGATGTCGGAGCCGTCGAGGTACGCGGGCACGCGCTCGGGCAGCGAGTGGAACCGGATGCCGTCGATCCACCACTGGACCGGACCCGACAGGTCGAGGATGTAGAAGTCGATGACGGCGACCACGATGGCCGGGTAGGTGTAGGGGTTGATCTGCGGATCAACGGTCCCCACGATGTACTCCGGAGCGGTGCCGATGTTGATCTCCTGGCCCTGCAGGTCGATCCCGGTCATGACGGCCGGGCCGGTCATCCACATCTTGCACTCCCAGCCGGCCACGCCCTGGGGGCTGGTCGGGTGGGTGATCACCAGGAACGCCCGCTGGGGGCCGACATCCATCGTGATGCAGTTGACACAGGCACACGGATCGAAGTACACGCCGATCCCGTCGTCATCGGGATCGAGCTGAGCGAGGCCAGAGGTGGCAACGAGACTCAAGGCCAGAATCGCGAGAACTGTCTTTTTCATAGGTTTCCCCCGTCAGAAGATAGCGTTCGTTGGGCGAGCGCTCACGTCTCTAGAGCCAAACTACCCCATTTCGACGGCCTTGGGAAGCCTTTTTTTGATGAAAATTCCGACAAATCCCTGCGCTTTTTCCCGGATTTGTGGAATCCTGCGGGTTTGTCCCGGGCCCGTGATCGATTTTGACCGTCGGTTGAGATGATGATATGGCGATCCTATTTTTTCGACTTGGTCGCCCGGCCTCTGGGGCGTTGCTCCCCCCGGGAGCAGGTGTTAGATTTGCGGATTCCCGGCTGCGGGTCGCTGGGATTCCCGGGTTCGATGGGCCGAGAGGCCCGGTCCCGGACCGGGGGCCCGCCCTGTCGCCGCACGCGATGCGGCGCCCGTCCGGACCGGCCGCGACCGGTCCCTACACCTGGAGTTGCGCAGTGTCTGACATCCGGCAGTTGGCCCAGTACAGCCCCGAGGGCATCGAGCAGAAGTGGTACGCGGCATGGGAAGCGGCGGGCCTGTTCGCCCCGGACGAGAGCCTCGGCACCGAGCCTTTCGTCATCACCCTGCCGCCGCCCAACGTCACGGGCATCCTCCACATGGGGCACTGCCTGGGGAACTCGGTCCAGGACACCCTGATCCGCTGGGCGCGGATGCGGGGGCAGCCGGCCCTGTGGGTGCCGGGCACCGATCATGCCAGCATCGCCACCGAGCAGGTGGTCACCCGCCAGATGGCCGCCGACGGCATCGACAAGCGCGCGGCCGGTCGGGAGGCCTTCCTCGAGCGGGCCTGGGAGTGGAAGGAACGCTCGCACGCCCGCATCACCGAGCAGATCAAGAGGCTGGGCTGCTCCCTCGACTGGAGCCGCGAGGCCTTCACCATGGACGACGCCCGCAACGAGGCCGTCGCCACGGCCTTTCTGCGCCTGCGGGAGAAGGAGCTGATCTACCGGGACGTGTACCTGGTGAACTGGTGCCCCCACGACCTGACGGCGATCAGCGACGACGAGGTGGAATACAAGGAGGTCGAGGGCTCCCTGTGGCACCTGCGCTATCCGTTCGCCGACGGGGAGGGACACGTGGTGGTGGCCACCACGCGCCCGGAGACCATGTTCGGCGACGTGGCCGTGGCCGTCCACCCGACCGATCCCGAGCGCAGCCACCTGATCGGACGCCAGGTGAAGCTGCCCCTGACCGGGCGCGTCATCCCCATCATCGGCGACCATCACGCCGATCCGGAGAAGGGGACGGGCTTCGTGAAGATCACGCCCGCCCACGACCCCAACGACTTCGAGGTGGGGCGGCGCCACGACCTGCCGCAGGTGATCTGCATGACGCCCGAGGCGGTCATGAACGAGCAGGCGGGACGCTTCGCCGGGCTGGATCGCAAAGCCTGCCGCCGGGAGGTCGTGGCGGCCCTGGAGGCCGAGGGCCTGCTCGACAAGATCGAGAAGCACGTCCATCAGGTGGGCCACCACGACCGCTGCGGCCATGTCATCGAGCCGTATCTCAGCAAGCAGTGGTTCCTGAAGATGGGCGGACTGGCCGAGCCGGCCCGCGCGGCCGTGGCCGACGGCGACATCACCCTCTTTCCCGAACGGTGGGTGGGCGTCTACAACAACTGGATGACGAACATCCGCGACTGGTGCATCAGCCGGCAGCTGTGGTGGGGACACCGCATCCCGGTCTGGTACTGCGACGATTGCGGGGCCGAGACCTGCGCGACCGCAACGCCGACCTCGTGCCGCGCCTGCGGCCACGAATCCCTGACCCAGGATCCGGACGTCCTGGACACCTGGTTCAGCAGCTGGCTGTGGACGTTCTCGCCCCTGGGCTGGCCCGACGGGACCGACGACCTGAAGAAGTACCACCCGACCAGCCTGCTGGTCACCGGCGCGGACATCATCTTCTTCTGGGTCGCGCGCATGATCATGGCGAGCTACGAATTCCTGGGCGAGAAGCCCTTCGGCGAGGTCCTCTTCACGGGCATCGTGCGCGACGAGAAGGGCCGGAAGATGAGCAAGTCCCTGGGCAACAGTCCGGATCCCATCGACCTGATGGACCAGTACGGTGCCGACGCGCTGCGCTGCAGCCTGGTCATGCTCACGCCCACGGGGCAGGACATCCTCTTCGACGCGTCGACGCTGGAGGTGGGGCGGAACTTCTGCAACAAGATCTTCCAGGCGACCAAGCTCGTGCTCGGGGCGTGGGACGAGGCCGGCCTCGGCGGCCGCCGGGGCGACGCCGTCGCGCCGCGCACGCTCGACCTGGCCGACGTGGCGGACGCCGACGCCTGGAGCGCAGCGCCGGCCGCCAGCTTCCGCTCCCTGTGGGAGGCCGTCTTCGGCGGCGAGGTGCCGGTGACCCTGGGGGACGAATCCTTCACTCTGGAGGATCGCTGGGTGCTGAGCCGCATGCACGCCATGCTGTCCGGCTGCGACGCGAACATGGAGAAGCGGCGGCTCAACGACGCCGCCTACGAGGTGTTCAACTTCTTCCGGCACGAGTACTGCGACTGGTACCTCGAGGCCATCAAACCCCGCCTGCGTGACGAGGCGGCCCGGCCGTCCGCACTGGCGGTCGCCGTCGCGGTGCTCGGCGTCGTCTACAAGCTGCTGCACCCGGTGATGCCGTTCATCACCGAGGAGCTGTGGAGCTGGCTGCCGCCGTCGACGGGCTTCCTGATGACCTCGTCGTTCCCGCGCCACAGCGGGGCGATCCCCTTCGCAGGCGAATTCGCGGCCTTTGAGGAAGTGCAGGAGATCGTTGGGGTCATCCGCAACCTGCGCAACGAGTTGGGTGTCCAGCCCGGCCGACGGGGCGGGGCCGTGCTGCGCGTCCCGGACGAAGCCGCCCGGACGTCGCTGGCGGCCCGGGCCGAGCTGGTGGCCCTGCTGGCGAAGCTGGAGACCGTCGACGTGGTCTGCGGGGGCGAAGACCCGGCGCCGGCCGGCGTCGGCGTCGCGGGCACCGTCGAGATCTTCCTGCCCATGAAGGGGCTCGTGGATCTGGACAAGGAGAAGGCGCGGCTGGGCAAGGAGCTGGAGAAGATCGAAGGCTGGCTCAAGGGGACCCGGGCCAAGCTCGCCAACGAGAAGTTCACGGCCAACGCCCCCGAGCACGTGGTCGCGCAGCAGCGCGAACTGCTCGCCGAGAACGAGGCCACGGCCGCGCGCATCCGCGAACGGATCGCGGCCCTGGACTAGAACGCACGGCGGCCCCCGGCGGTCGCCCGGACGAGGAGCGACGGATGACGGAACATCCCGGCCTGAGAACGCCCGGACGGGCCATCCGCGAAGCCCGGGAGGGTCGCGGCTGGAGCCTGGCCGACCTGTCGGCCCGCACCAAGATCCCGCCGCCGGTGCTGACGGCCCTCGAGGCCGACGAGTACCACAAGGTTTCGGGCGCCCTGTACATCAAGAGCTTCCTGCGCACGTGCGCCGCCGAGCTCGGTCTCGACAGCGAGGAGATCCTCGCCCTCTACGCGGGATCGTCGGGCAGCGAATCGTCGCCCAAGGGCGGGCCGGACATGGTCTGGGTCGAGGATCAGGTCCAGATCAGCCGCATCGGTCTGCCCTGGCGGTCGATCGGGCTGACGGGGGCGGCTCTCGTGCTCATCGGGCTCGGCGTCCTCGGGCTTACGCGGGGATGTGGTGGCGCCGACGAGTCGCCGCAGGCCGACGGCGCAGACCGGGCGTCGACTGCGGAATCGCGGCCCGTGCCGCGGGACACCAGCCTGGTGTCCCTCGACGAGCCGGCGGTCGCGACGCCCGCATCGACGGCGAAGCCGGACGCCGGGGACCGGCAACCCGCCG
>JAGRNP010000060.1 GCA_020440705.1 bacterium
GAGCCGGCCGAGCTTCTCGCGCACCGGGGTCCGGTCCTGGCCGGCGCGGGCCAGCTTCTCCTTCACGGAGAGGTTCGGCTCGACGCGTGCGGGCGGCGGGGCCGGCTGTTCGATCGGCGTGATCGTCTCGGCCTCGGGGGCCGCCGCGAGCTCCGGCGGGGCCGGCTGCTCGAGCCAGGTGATCTCGATGATCGCGTCCGGCGCCGGCGCCAGGTCGCGCACGGCGGCGATGGCCGCGAGCAGCGCCGCGTGGAGCAGGACGCTCACGACCAGCGTGCGCTGGAAGCGCAGGCGCATGAGGCCGAATTCGTGGTTCAGGGTCAGCGCGGTCACGGGGCGCTCCCCTCGGTCTGACGGGTCGCGATGCCGACCCGCGTCGCACCGCCGCTGCGGGCCGCGTCGAGGATGTCGCGCACCTCGGCGTGGGACATGCGCGCGTCGGCCCGCACGACCACGGCCAGCTCGCCGGTCGCGCTCAGGGCGCGGCGGTTGCGCAGCACGGGTGCGATCTGGTCGGGCCCGTCGAGCACCTGGTCGTCGACGGCCACCTGGCCGTCGGAGCCGACGGTGATCGCGACGTAGCCCGTCTCCTCCAGGTCGCGGGTGCGGGCCTGCGGCAGGTCGACCTCGAGGTCGGCCACCGACAGCATGGGCGCCGTCACCAGCAGGATGATGACCAGCACCAGGGCCACGTCGATGATCGGCGTGACGTTGATCCGGGTCAGCAGGGGTGCCGATTGCACCAGCGGTTCTCTCATGTCGTCCCCTCAGTTGCGGGCCACGGCGATGCCCATGGCCCCGCTGAGCTTGGTGATGTCGAGCACCTGCACGAAGGTGCCGTGGCTGACGCCGTCGGCGCACCGGACGGCGACCTGCTTGTCCGTGGCCAGCGCGATCAGGGGCGCGATGGTCGCCGGCAGATCGGCCACCGGCACGACGAGGTCGTTCACCCGGACCTCGGCGTCCGAGAGGATGCCGACCTCCACGCGCGGCACGAGCCCCGCTTCGGAGACCTCGGTGCGGGCCGTGCTCGTGCGGCCCAGCTCGAAGCTCGCCTCGAAGGCCAGCGGCGTCGCCAGCAGCAGGATGATCACCAGCACGAGGGAGACGTCGATCAGCGGCGTCATGTTCACCTCGGCGAGGGGACCATCCTCCTGCGGCGTGCGGTTCCAGCGGAAGCGGCTCACGTCAGCTCCCCACCGCGACGGCCACGTCGCGCGCGACGGCCTTGCCGGCGGCGCCAGCGGCGCGGATGACCTCGGCGACCTCGGCCGCGGCGCCGGCGTCGTGTTCGCGCAGGGCCACGCACAGGCTGCGCGTGTGGTTCTCCGCCACCGTCAGCATGGTGTTCATGCGCCGGTTGAAGTGGTTGTAGAGCATGACCGCGGGCACGGCGATGACCAGGCCCGCCGCCGTCGTCACGAGGGCCTCGGCCACGCCGGCGGCCACCACCGAGGGCGACGCCGCGCCGGCCGCGCTCATGGCATGGAAGGCCCGCATGATGCCCCACACCGTGCCGAGCAGACCGATCAGCGGCGCGATGGCCGCCATGGTGCCCAGCAGGCCGGTGTTCCGCTCGAGCAGCAGTTTCTGCTGGCTGAGGGCCACCTGCATGACCTCCTCGGTCTCGGCCGGCGCGCTCTGGTAGCCGCGGATGGTGGCCGCGGCGACGGCGCCCATGGGGTGGTGGTTGCTCTTGCAGTAGGCCACGGCCTCGGCGATCTCGCCCCGCCGGACCGACTGCAGCGCGTCGACGAGGGTCGCGTCGGCGTCGCCGGTGCGCTTGCGGAAGTAGATGAGCCGCTCGAGGGCGAAGCCCAGGGTGAACACGCTGCAGGCCAGGAGCACCATCAGGATGGGGCTCTCGGTCACGGCGCCGAGCCAATCGAATTCCACGAACATGTCTTCTCCTTCAGGTGGATCCCGCGCCGGTCGCACCGGCGCCCTTCCTACTGCAGTGCTGCGGCGATCTCCGCGGCCCGGCCGCTGGCGGCGGCCACCAGGTCCGGATCCGCGGCGTTGTTCATCAGGTCCCGGTAGCTGGCCAGGGCGTCCTCGTAGCGCTCGGCGTCCTCGTAGAGCACGGCGCAGCGCGCGACGGCCGAGAGGCGGAACGGATCCTCGGCCGGCCCGCCGCGGGACGCCAGGGCGTACGCCTCGATGGCCTTCTTCCGGTTGTCGGACTTCTCGAAGCATCCGCCCATGCGGTAGTACGTCTCGGCGTACAGGGCGGGGTCGGGCTTGGCCAGGATGGCCGCCCGGTAGGCCGCGATGGCGTCGGCCACCCGGCCGGCGCGGTCGTAGGTGTCGCCGAGCTGGAAGTTCACCTCGGCGACCCGCTCGTCGCGCGGGTAGGCGTCGCGGTAGGCCGTGAAGTGGCCCGCCGCCGCGTCCAGGTCGCCCTGCAGCCGCGTGCACAACCCGAGGTTGAACAGGGACGCCTTGGCGATCTCGGGTTCGGCGCCGGCCGCGAGCACGGCGGCGAAGCTCTCGGCCGCCGGCGCGTAGCGCTCGGACTGGAAGTGGTTCATGCCGAGGCGGAAGCGGGCCGCCGTCGAAAGGTCGCTCTCGCCGAAGAAGCCCAGGAACTGCTCGTAGGCCAGGCCGGCCTGGGCCTCGGCGCCGGCCTTCTCCAGCGACTCGGCCATGAGGAACTGGGCCCGGTCCGCCGAGGCGTAGCCCGGATAGTTGCTCACCACCCGGCGGTACTCGTCGGCCGCCGCCGTGAAGTCGTCCGTCTCGTAGAGGCGGTTCGCGATCTGGAACTGGGCGTCCGGCGCGAACGAGCTCCGCGGATACTTCTCGAGCAGCAGCCCGAGTTCCGCGACGCCGTCCTCGCGCTGGCCCATGCGGTACAGGGCCATCTCGATGCCCTTGTCCGCCTCGCGGCGCAGCGGCGAGTCCGGGAAGCGCGAGACGACGACCTCGTAGCCCGCGACCGCGGCGGCGTCGGCGCCGGCGTTGTAGTCGCACTGGGCGATGCGCAGCTGGCCGAGGGCCGCCGCCTGGGTGGTGCGGAAGTTGTCGAGCAGGCCCTGGTAGCACCGCTTGGCGTCGGCGTAGCTCTCGGCCTGGAAGTAGAGGTCGCCCGCCCGGGCCCAGGCCTTCTCGGCGATGGGCACGTCCGGATCGGTGCGCACGATGGCTTCCCAGCGGTCGATGGCGTCGCCGCCGCGGTCGAGTCGCAGGTAGCAGAGTCCGGCCTGGTACAGGGCCAGCAGCCGCTGCTCGGCACCGGGATAGCGGCCGAGGAACTCCTCGTAGGCCTCGACGGCCGCTTCGAAACGGCCCTGGTTGAAGCGCACGTGGGCCACGTTCAGCAGCGCCTGGCTGAAGGGGCGCAGGTCGCCCTCGCCGGTGTAGCGGTCGAGCATCTGCTCGCTGGTGGCGATGGCCAGGTCCTGTTCGCCCTGCTGGGCGTAGGTCCAGGCCAGGAGCTGGTTGGCCGGCGTCACGGCCGGATGCAGGGGGAAGTCGGCGCGCAGTCCCTCGAGGGCGGCACGGGCCCCGGCGTAGTTGCCCTGGCTGGCCATGGCGTCGGCGTCGATCAGGACGGTCCACGCCCGCCAGCTCGACCGGCTCGGCGGCGACTTGACGAGCAGGGTGTGCGGCGCCCCGGTCAGCTGGCCGAGGTCGCCCGTGCGGTGCCAGGCCACCTCGAGCATGCAGAGGGCGGCCTCGACGAGCTCCTGGTGGTCGGCGCTGGCGAAGACCAGGGTGCCGCCCCCGTCCTCGTCGGCGGCGTAGCGGTCCAGGACGATCTGGAAGTAGGGCACGGCCCCGCGCGGGTCGCCCGCGTCGAGCAGGGCGTTGCCGGCGAGGTAGGCCGCGGCCGGGGCCTCGGGCTCCTGCGGATAGCCGGCCACCACCGCCATGTAGGCGGCCGTGGCGTCGGCGGGCTTGTTCATGGCCGCGTAGCAGCGGCCGAGGCGGTACTGGGCGCTGGCCGCCACGGACTGGTCGAAGTAGTGGGTCAGCACCTGGGTGTACTCGACGATGGCGGCGGGATAGTCGCCGCGGGCCACCATGACCTCGCCCAGCAGGAACTGGCCGCGGGCGGCGATGTCGGTGCCCTCGTGCACGATGACGACCTCGCGCAGGGCCCGGACCGCCGTGTCCAGATCGCCGTCGAGATAGATGGCGGCGGCCCGCCGCAGCTCGGCCTCGGCCCGCACGGCCGGGTCGCGCACCTCGGCCGCAACGCGGGCGAAGTCCTCGGCGGCGCTGCGGTAGACGCGGGAGTTGAGGAAGGTGTTCGCCTTGGCGAAGAGCGCCCGATCGTGCAGGGCCGAACCCGGATGCAGCACGGTGACCTGTTGGAAGGCCGCGGCCGCCTGCAGGTGCTGGCCGAGGTCCAGGCGGCACAGGGCCGCCAGGTACAGCGGCGCGGGACCGGACGCGTCGCCCTCCACCAGCGCGAGGGCCGTGGCGGGGTCGCTCTCCAGATAGGCCGCCATGGCCCGCGCGAAGCGGTGCGGCGGCGTGTCGCCGGCCCAGGGCCGGCGCTCGGCCTGCTCGTCGAGCACGGCCCGCGCGGCGGCCGGGTCCTGCTCGCGCAGGTGGATCCAGGCCAGGCGCAGTTCGGCGGCGAAGGCCAGCGGGCTTTCGGGCCATTCGGCCAGCCACTTCCGCCACAGCTCGGCTTCGCGCTCGTTGTCGGCGCCCGCCAGGCCGGCGGCCGCGGACTCGGTGGCGCGGAAGAGCGCCGCCGCGCGATCGGCCGGCGTCGGGGCCCTGTCCGCGGCGCGGCGCCAGGCGTCGCCGGCTTCGTCGTTCTGCCCCAGAGCCGCATGGACCGCGCCCCACAGGGCGGCGATCTCGTCCCGGCGCCCGCCCGACAGGCCGTCCAGGTCGGCGGCGTCGAGAGCGCGGGCCAGGGACTCCAGGCCGGTGCGGTCTCCCACGGCGCCGGCCAGGCGGGCGGCTTCGTAGTCGAGACCGAAGGCGGTCAGGCCGCGCGGTGCGTCCGGCGCGGCCGCCCCCGCCCCGTCGACGGCGCCCAGGAGGACGCAGCCGGCGCAGACGAGGACGCGGAGATGGCGGTTCATGGCGTTCATCCTACTGCACTCCAATCGAACCCTGCGGACCGCCGGTGGCGATCTCGACGGTGCGCGCACGGCCGTCGGTGACGCGGCCGTCGGTTTCCGTCACCCGCAGCACGTAGGTGTAGCGGCCATCCGGCAGCGGCAGCCCGGTGCGGCCCTTGCCGTCCCAGACGATGTGGGCGGGCGGCTGGCCCTGGCCCGCGTAGCTGCGGACGACCTCGCCCGAGCGGTCGGTGATGGTCAGGGTCCAGCTGTCCACGTCGTCGCGGGTGTGGGCCGTGATCACGAATCGCGTCACGGGCTGGCGGCCCATGGGCGAGAACACGGCGGGCTTGGCCTCGGTGTCGGCGAAGAAGCCGCCGAAGGCGTAGTTCACGCCGAAGCGGTGCACCATGCCCAGCTCGTGGTCGTTCATGCCGTAGTCGAGGCTCAGGCCGTTGTCGAAGGTGTAGCTGAAGCCGGCGGCGATGTTCTCGATGTGCCAGCCCAATCGCAGGTCGAGGGCGCCCACGGAGAACTGGCCGCCGATGCGGTACTCGGCCCCCGGTCCCTCGCGATGCACGGCCTCGGCCGAAACCAGTCCCGCCCCCTGGAGCAGGCTGACGGCCACGCCGCCGCGCAGCTCCTGGGCGTAGGACTCGTCCTTCTCGCGCAGGGTGATGGTGGGACCGCCGAGGTTCAGGGCCGACGCGCCCAGCCGGACCCCGGCCAGCGGTTCGGCCATGACGCCGAGGTCGAAGCCGATGCCGCCGCCGCTGAACTCCTCGACCGTCTGGCGCACGAGCTTCACGTTCGCCCCCACGCTGAGCCGGTCGGCGATCCGGTGGGACGCGCCCGCGGCCACGACCATGTCGCCCTCGTCGAAGGTGCCGAGGCTCTCGTTGAGCTCGTTGGTGCGCTCGAACTCGCCCGACTTCAGGTAGAGGATGTTCAGGCCGAAGGTCGGCAGCCGGTCGCCGGGCACGGCGAAGGCCAGCCCGCTGACCGAGGTGTCGTCGAAGAGGCGGGTCGTGGTGGCCTGGACGGTGTTCCGCCGCAGCCACGACAGTCCGGCCGGATTCCACAGGGCGCCCTGGGGCTCGTGGCCCGTGGCGACGGTGGCCCCGCCGAGGCCCACGCTCCAGGGACTCGCGTAGCGGCTGAGCCAGTCGCCCGGCAGGCCCCCGTTGGCGTCCGACGCGGCGCGGGCGGCCTGCGGCGCGCAGCTCGCAAGGGCCAGGATGCAGGCCAGGCCCGCCGCCCTGTTGCGCCACGTCGTGCGTTCGGTCTTGCTGGTTTTCATGGTGCCTCCTGCTACCACACCACGCCGACCTTGCGGCGCATGACATGCTGGGTCGCGCCGTTTCCTTCGGCCTCGACGTAGACGATGTAGCCGCCGCTGGCCACGGGTTCCCCGTCGCCGTTGCGGCCGTCCCACTGGATCTCGTTCAGTCCCGCGCTGCCCCCGGTGTCGCCGCTGGCGTGGGTCCGGTCGACGACCAGACTGCCGCTCACGGTGTAGATGCGGACCCTGACCTGCGCGTCGTCGTCCAGGACGTAGGCGATGGTGGTCGGGGTCTCGTCGGGGTGGAACGGGTTCGGATAGTTCGTGATGTGGCCGCCCGGCGCGTTCGGGTCGACCAGGGCGGTCTCCAGCTCGAAGGCGGCGCTCAGGTTGCCGCTGCTGGCGAGCACGTGCGCCATCTGGGCGAAGCGCGGGCTGTGGTAGTCGACGTAGGCCCAGCCGTCGGCGCCGGTGACGGCGACCACGGACTTGTCGTCGGCCTTGGCGACGCCGTCGCTCTCCCGCGGCAGCAGCGAACCGCTGTCGCCGGGAGCGGTGGCGAAGGTCACCGACTGGTCGGGCACGGGGTTCTCCCACGCGTCGACGATGCGGGCCCGCACGAGGGCCGTCCGGTTGGCCCGCACCCACTGCGGGTCGCTGTCCAGGGCGAGCACCGCCGGAGCGCCGGGCGCCACGTTCAGGGCGCCGGTCAGGCCGGGCTCCGCCCCGTTGGCGTCGGAGATCTCCAGGATGATGGGTTCGGCGTAGGTGTACGTGAGGCTGATGGTGCGGCGGCCCTGCAGGAGCTGGAAGCTCGCGGCGGACAGGTCGCCCCGGCCCGGCTGGCCGGTCGTCGCGTGCCGCACGGCCACGTTCACCTCGGAGTTGATCTCCTGGATGATGCTGCCCGCGTCGTTGACCATGTCGACCTGCAGGGTGAAGGCCACGCCGGCCTGGACCGCCGTCTCGGCGATGGTCGCCTCGAGGTGCAGCCCGCTGCTGATGGCGCGCACCTGGGTGCTGCTGGCCGTGGCCGACGGGGTGCTGATGCTGGTCAGGGTGAACTGCTGGAAGCCCCCCGTGGCCAGACGCACGCCGACGAACGCGAGGCCGTCGGTCAGGGCCAGGTCGGCGGGCAGGGTGGCGTTGGCGTCGGTGCAGGTCAGGTGCACGATATCGCCCACGCCCCGCACCTGGTTGTACCAGGCGTCGGTAGCCATGGCCGTCAGCGTGAAGAGATAGGTGATGGACTGGTCGGTGGCGCTGCCGCTGCGGCCGTCGGCGGCGCCGGCCAGGGCCTCCTCGCCGGGAGCGAGCAGGAGCAGGCGGGCGTACGGGCCGGCCGCCACGTGGAACGTGGCCGACGGCGGCGCGGTGATGCCCTGGCTGGCCAGGTCCCGGGCCGCGAGGGTCTGGTTGCCGGCGAGCACGATGGTCAGGGGCACGAAGGCCTCGCCGTTGACCAGGTTGACGGTGGCGGGCGCGGTCAGGTTCGCGTCCGGCGACTCGAAGACGATGGGGTTGTTGATGCCCGTGACCCGGTTGAAGTAGCGGTCGACGGCGCGCACCTGGACCGTGAACTCCTGCCCCGCGTCCTGCTCGTCGGGCGTGCCCTCGATGCCGTCGGCGGTGCCGCCCATGGCCGTCTGGCCGGGCATGACGACCTGGGTCGCCACGTAGGGTCCGGGCAGGACCTGGGTCGCGGCGCTGGTGCCGGTGTGGGGCGGCGTGGCGTAGTCGGCGCACGTGACCTGCACGCCGCCGCCCGCGCCGAAGAACCGCATCACGCCGATCCACTCGCCGCTGGTGAAGCTGATCGACTCGGGCGAGATGCTGCCCGCGCCCGTGTTCGCGGTGAGGATCGCGTCGCCGTTGAAGTTGGCGATGGTGTTGCCGCCCGCGTCGGTGGCGCGGATGCGCACGAGGGTCTGCTCGCCCGCGATGATCGCGGCGGGCAGCGCGTCGAACACGAAGTGGTCGGCGAAGCTCGGGATGACCATGATCGGGGCCGTGGTCATGCTGCGCACGGTGCCGTTGGACAGGTCGGTGGCGGTGAGGGTCTGGGCCCCCACGGTGCCCAGGTGCAGCGTGGCCTGGCCGAAGCCGGCGGACAGGGTCGTCGTCACCGGCGTGTTGGCCTGGGGATCGCTCGCCGTGATGCGCACCATGTCGGCGGCCGACACGAAGTTCCAGTAGTCGTCGGTGGCGTAGAGGTCGACGGTGAACGACTGCATGGCGCCCTGGGACGCCGGCGTGCCGCTGACGCCCTCGACGGTGCCCGGTTGGGGCGTCTGGCCCGGCAGCACGAGCAGCACGCGCTTCAGGGCGCCCGGATGCACCAGGAACGGGTTGCTGGCGCCGTTGATCGACGTGTCGCCCGGCAGGAAGGCGTAGATGTTCACGTTGCCGCGGTTGATGTTGGTCTCGTCGGCGCGGTAGAGGGCGACCTCGCCCTCCCAGCGACCGCCGGCCAGGGTCACGGTGTCGGGGCTCATGCGCCCGAGACCGTAGCTGGTGAACTGCTGCAGGCTCACGGGGCCGGAGTAGCCGGCGACGGGGTTGCCGCCCGGATCGACGGCCGTGATGCCGATGGTGAACGGCTCACCCGCGTCGTGATGCTTCTGGTTGATGTCGTCGAAGACGAATCCCGCCAGCACCACGGCGGTCACGTTGGCCGAATAGGCCTCGTCGATGGTCGGGTCGCTCAGATCCTGACCGGAGATGGTAAAAGTCCCGGCCGCATTGAGGGTCACCTCGGCGCTGCGTTCGCCGGCGGTCAGGGGACCGTCGGCGGGCAGGGCGGCGCTCTCGTCGGTGCTGTTCCAGGACACGGCGTCCGTGACGCCGGCGACGGTGTTCCAGTCGTCGTCCACGGCCCGGATCAGCACGGTGAAGGGCACGCCCACCGTCTGGGCGTCGGGGCTGCCCGTCTTGCCCGTCAGGGTGCCCGGGGCCGCCTCCTCGCCGGGCAGGAGCACCTGCAGGCGGGTGAACGGCCCGGTCTGGGCCAGCGCGGTGCCGCTCATCAGCAGCGTCCCGAGCAGGATCCCCATGACCGGCATGAAGCCGGAATTCCGTTTCCTATGCGACCGCACGGCTTTCCCTTCCGCTGGGTTCGTCGGATCGGCCCGGGCCCTCGCCCGCGACCGGTGCCTAGCTCGCTGGTGCCACCGCGCGCAGCGATGGCCATCGGCGGCCGAGGTACAAGTCGCGTGCCAAGGATTCCTGTAGGGTCGGGGAGGGGATCGGACGGTCGGGCGCCCGGCGACCGGCGCCGGGCGGCGCCAGGTCAAGCGACGGGGGCCGAAGTTGTTAGGCCTGATTGATTCTCGACTTGCAGAATTCCCGGGCCCTCCGCCCGGGGTTGCCGGACCGTGGCGCCCCGCGGGGCGGAGCGGTCAGTTCCCGTACAGGGGTGGTCCGGTCGGTCGGGGACTCAGCGCAGACCGCCGAGAACGAAGGCGGCCACCTCGGGCCCCTTGTTCTCCAGGCGGGTGTTGCGGCGGGACAGGACCCAGTCGGTGGCCATCTCGTCGAGCACGCCGAAGACGGCCTTGGCGGCGAAGACCGGGTCCAGATCGGAGCGGAAGGCGCCCTCGCGGCAGCCCTGGGCGATGACCTCGCCGATGACCGCCAGATAGTCGGCCACCCGCGAGCGGGAGAACTGGTCCATGAAGTGGATGCTGTGGCGCAGTTCGACCTGGGTGATGATCGCCAGGTCGCGGTCGCGGCCCACCAGCGAGAGATGCAACTCGATGATCTGGCGCAATTTGCTTTCGGCGTCGCCGATCTTCTCGAGCTCGGACTTGCCCAGGGCGATGAAGCGCTCCATGGCCCGGTCGAAGAGGGAGAAGAGGATCTCCTCCTTGTTGCCGAAATAGAGGTAGATGGTGCCGTCGGCCACCCCGGCCCGCTTGGCGATCATGGCCACGGTGGTCTGGTAGTAGCCGTGGTTGGCGATCTCCACCACCGCCGCGTCGAGGATGGCTTCCCGTTTCATTCCGGTGGCGCTGCGGGCCATGGATCGATCCCCGTTGTCATTGAAGTGCGATTCATTTCCGCACCGCCCCGGGCGCGGTGCCTTCGCCGGTCTGGAAATCGCATTATATCACAGATTCACGCCATCGAAAAAGCATATTCTCCGCTTGATTGGGCGATTGACACGGTGGCGGAACCGCGCTACACTACTGAATGATCATTCATTAATCCTTCCATCGGGGCCGGCGGCACCTCCTCCAGCGGGGCCTCCTCCCCACGCCAACGAGAGGCGGATCAGCCATGGAGAGCCAGACCGGGCGCCGGCAGATCAGGAAAGTCGCCGTTCTCGGGTCCGGGGTCATGGGCAGCGGCATCGCGGCCCATTTCGCCAACGCCGGGATTCCCTCCCTCGTCCTGGACATCGTCCCCCGCGAACCGAACGCGCAGGAACAGGCCGCCGGCCTCGGGCTTGACGATCCCCGCGTGCGCAACCGCATCGCCGCCGACAGCGTGGCCGCCCTCCGCAAGCAGAAGCCGTCTCCCGTGTACGCCGCGGACCGGCTCGACCTCATCGGGATCGGCAACCTCGAGGACGACCTCGCGAAGCTGAAGGACTGCGACTGGGTCATCGAGGTCGTCAAGGAAGACATGGCCATCAAGAAGCTCGTCTTCGGCAACGTGGCGCCGCATATCGGGCCCGACGCCATCCTCAGTTCGAACACCTCGGGCCTGGGCCTGGCCGAGATGGCCGCGGTGCTGCCCGACGCCCTGCGCCCCCGCTTCCTGGGCACGCACTTCTTCAATCCCCCGCGCTACATGAAGCTGTTCGAGGTCATCCCCACCGCCGACACCGACCCCGCCGTGCTCGACTTCGTCTGCGACTTCGCCCGCGACCGTCTCGGCAAGGGCATCGTGCTGGCCAAGGACACGCCCAACTTCGTCGCCAACCGCGTCGGCGTGCACGCCATGATGGCGACCATCCGCGTGATGAACGAGATGGGCCTGACCATCGAGGAGGTCGACGCCCTGACCGGACCGGCCATCGGACGCCCCAAGACGGCGACCTTCCAGCTCGCCGACCTGGTGGGCCTGGACACCTTCCTGCACGTCGCCGACAACATCCATCCGCTGATCCCGGACGACGAAGCGCGCGACGTCTTCGTGGTGCCGGAGGTGGTGCGGCAGATGGTGGCCAAGGGCCTGCTGGGTCGCAAGAGCGGCGCCGGCTTCTACCGGATGGAGAAGACCGACGAGGGCAGGCGGTTCTTCACCCTCGATCTCGAGACGCTGGAGTACCGCGAGAAGCAGTCGGCGAAGTTCGCCGAGATCGCCGCCGCCAAGAGCATCGAGGACCTGCCCCAGCGGCTGCAGACCCTGGCCTTCGGCAAGGGCCGGGCCGGGGAGGCCATCTGGAAGATGCTGAGCGCCAGCTTCTCCTACAGCGCCATGCGGCTGGGCGAGATCTGCGACCAGGCCGTCGAGATCGACCGCGCCGTCAGGTGGGGCTTCAACTGGGACCTGGGCCCGTTCGAGGTGTGGGACGCCCTCGGTTTCCGCAAGGTGACCGAGCGCATGCAGGCCGACGGCCTGCCCCTGCCCGCCTGGCTGACCGCCCTCTACGAGAGCGGCGCCGAGTCGCTGTACCGCGCGACCGACGGGGTGCCCGAATCGCCGACCGCGACGCCGGGCGTCTTCGCCCCCGTGCCGCAGGACGAGCGCATCTTCGACTTCGACGTCCTGCGCGCCGCCGGCCGCGAGATCAGGCGCAACCCCGGCGCCAGCCTGCTCGACCTGGGCGACGGCGTCCTGGGGCTCGAGTTCCACTCGAAGATGAACGCCATCGGGCAGGACTCCCTGAACATGATCATGAGCGCCTGCACCGAGGCCGAGAGGAACTGGCAGGCCCTGGTGGTGACCAACCTGGCGGACAACTTCTCCGTCGGGGCGAACCTGATGATGCTCATGATGGAGGCCATGGAGGGCAACTGGGACGACATCAACCTGATCATCCGCGCCTTCCAGGCCGCCACCGGGCGCCTCGAGCACTGCGGCGTGCCCGTGGTCACGGCTCCCGCGGGCCTGGCCCTCGGCGGCGGCTGCGAGATCACCATGGGCGGCAACGCCGTGCGCGCCGCGGCCGAGACCTACATCGGGCTGGTGGAATTCGGCGCGGGCGTGATCCCCGCCGGCGGCGGCTGCCTCAGGCTGTACCAGCGCAACGTGGCCATGCTGCTCGACCCGCGCGACCTGCAGCCCGCCTTCCGCAAGACCTTCGAGACCATCGGCACGGCCAAGGTGGCCACCAGCGCCGCCGAAGCCCGGGAGCTGGGCTTCCTCAGGCCGGGCGACTCGTGGTCGCTGAACCGCGACCACCTGGCGGCCGACGCCAAAGACCTGGCCCTGGCCCTCGCGGCCGGTCACCATGCCAGCCCCGGCCCGGACCAGGCCATCCCGGTCCTGGGCACCGCGGGCATCGCCCTGGCCGAGTCCGTCCTCTTCAACATGGAGCAGGGCGGCTACGTGTCGGCCCACGACCGCAAGATCGGCATGGAGCTGGCGAAGATCCTGGCCGGCGGCGTGGTGCCGCCGGGCACCACCGTCACCGAGCAGGACATGCTCGACCTCGAGCGCGAATCGTTCATGCGCCTGCTGGGCGAACGCAAGACCCTCGAGCGCATGGAAAGCCTGCTGAAAACCGGAAAACCCCTGCGGAACTAGCGGGAAGACAGAGGAGATAGAGACATGAGAGAAGTCGTCGTCGTCAGCTCCCGCCGCACCGCCGTCGGACGCGCCCACAAGGGTACGCTGCGCCACACCCGCCCCGACGATCTCGGCGCCGCCGTGGTGCGGGGCCTGCTCGCGGACGCGCCCGGGCTGGACCCTGCCCGGATCGGGGACGTGATCATGGGCTGTGCCATGCCCGAAGCCGAGCAGGGCATGAACGTGGGCCGCAACATCGCCCTCATGGCGGGTCTGCCGGTCACGGTGCCCGGCATGACCGTCAACCGGTTCTGCAGCTCCGGGCTCGAGACCATCAACCTCGGCGCCCTGAAGATCGCCTCCGGCCAGGAGGACTGCATCATCGCCGGCGGCACCGAGTCCATGACCTGCGTGCCGCTGGGCGGCCTGCGCTACCTGCCCAGCCCGCAGATGGCCAGCGAGCACCCCGAATACCTGACCAACATGGGCCTGACGGCCGAGAACCTCGTCGTGCGCGACGGGATCAGCCGCGAGGCCCAGGACGAGTTCAGCTACCGCAGCCACATGAAGGCCGTCGCGGCCATCGAGGCCGGGCGCTTCGCGGATGAGATCGTCCCGGTCATGGCCGCCCTGCCGGCCAGGCAGAAGAACGGCCGCCCGGGACTGCAGGAAGTCGAGTTCAAGGTCGACGAAGGCCCGCGCGCCGACACCACCGCCGCGGCCCTGGCCCGCCTGAAGCCCGCCTTCAAGGCCACCGGGACCGTCACCGCCGGCAACAGCTCCCAGATGAGCGACGGCGCCGCGGCGACCCTGCTGACGACGCCGGAACTGGCCGCCGAGATCGGTGCCACGCCCCTGGCCCGCTTCGTGGGCTACGCGGTGGCCGGGGTCGAGCCGGACATCATGGGCATCGGGCCGGTGGCCGCCGTGCCGAAGGTCATGGCCCTGACCGGCCTGAAACTGGAGCAGATGGACGTGATCGAGCTGAACGAGGCCTTCGCGGCCCAGAGCCTGGCCGTGCTCAAGAATCTGGGCCTCGCGGCCGATGATCCGAGGGTGAATCCCAACGGCGGCGCCATCGCCCTGGGCCATCCTCTCGGCTGCACCGGCGCCAAGCTCACCGCGAGCGCCCTGCACGAACTGAAACGACGCGGCGGCAGGTACGCCCTGGTGACCATGTGCATCGGCACGGGCATGGGCGCCGCCGGCATCTTCGAAGCGATCTAGGAACGCCAACCGACAGCGAGGAGAACCGACATGACCGTCAAGACCTATCCCACCGGTGGGGAGTTCCTGCTGAAGGAGACGGCCCCGGCCGATTGCTTCACCCCCGAGGACTTCAACGAGACCCAGCGCATGATCGCCCAGACCGTCGACGACTTCTGCGCGCGGCACGTGGTGCCCATCAGCGAGGAGCTCGAGTACAAGGGCGACACGACCCTCGGCAAGGGCCTGCTGAAGAAGGCCGGCGAGATGGGCCTGCTGATGGCCGACATCCCCGAGGCCTACGGCGGCATGGGCAGCGACAAGGCCACGATCATGCTCGTCAGCGAGAAGATCTCGCGCTCGGGCTCGTTCGCCGTGACCCACGGCGCCCAGGCCGGCATCGGCACCCTGCCCATCGTCTACTTCGGCAACGAGGAGCAGAAGCGGAAATACCTGCCCGGCCTGGCCACCGGCGAGCGCCTGACCTGCTACGGCCTGACCGAGCCCGGCAGCGGTTCGGACGCCCTGGCCGCCGCCACCACCGCCAGGCTGAATGCGGCGGGCACCCACTACGTGATCAACGGCTCCAAGCAGTACATCACCAATGCGGGCTACGCGGAGATGATCATCCTCTTCGCGAAGATCGACGGCGAGCACTTCACCGGCTTCATCGTCGACCTGACGGCGCCCGGCGTCACCATCGGCGCCGAGGAGAAGAAGATGGGCATCAAGGGCTCCTCGACCTGCGCCATCACCTTCGAGGATGTCGAGGTGCCGGTGGAGAACGTGCTGGGCGAGATCGGCAAGGGCCACCACATCGCCTTCAACATCCTGAACGTGGGCCGCTTCAAGCTGGGCGCCAGCACCACCGGCGGCGCCAAGCTCGCCATCGAGGCCGCCGTGCCCTACACCAGGGAGCGCCACCAGTTCGGCCAGCCCCTGTGCAGCTTCGGCCTGATCCGCCGCAAGATCGCCGACGTGGCGGCCGCGACGTTCATGGCCGAGAGCATGGTGTACCGCACGGCGGGCCTGCTCGACGCGGCCATCGCCACCCTCGACAAGAGCGATCCCGAGTACGACCGCAAGTCGATCCAGCAGGTCGAGGAGTTCAGCATCGAGTGCTCGATGATCAAGGTGTACGCCAGCGAGGCCTGCGCCCTGGCCGCCGAGGAATGCCTGCAGATGCTCGGCGGCTACGGCTACTGCCAGGAGTACCCCCTGGAGCGCCTGTACCGCGACGAGCGCATCAACCGCATCTTCGAGGGCACCAACGAGATCAACCGCATGCTGGTGCCGGGCATGATCATGAAGAAGGCCATGAAGGGCGAACTGCCCTTCCTGCAGGCCGCCACCGCGGTGGCCGAGGAGCTCACCGGCCTGCCCTCGTTCGACGAGCCCGGCGAGCCCGCCTTCCTCGAGGACGAGGCCAAGCTCGTGGCCAACATGAAGAAGGTCGTGCTGGCGACCCTGGGCCTGGCGGCCCAGAAGTTCGGCATGGAATTGAAGGACCAGCAGGAGGTGCTGTCGGACGTGGCGGACATCACCATGGCCGCCTACGCCTGCGAGAGCGCCCTGCTGCGCACCCTGAAGAAGGCCGAGAAGGACGGCGAGGAGAGCGCGGCGCTGATGGCGGCCATGCTCACCCTGTCGGTGCACGACGCCATGGACAAGGTGACGACCTGGGCGCGCAGCGTCCTGGGCGCCACGGTCGCGGGCGACGAGCTGCGCACCTACGCCGCCGGTGTGCGGCGCCTGACCAAGCACGACCCGGTGAACCGCACCGCCCTGCACGACGTGATCGCCGAGGCGATCATCGCCGCCGAAGGCTACACCACCGGTTGAGGGGCCTTGGGCCCGCACCCTCGACGCGACGCCCCGGGCCGCCTGGTCCGGGGCGTCGTGCATCCGGCCGCCGCTTGGGGCTGGCCAGGCCGCGCTGCGCCCGGTAGACTGCGCCCGGACCCCCAACCCGCCGGAGCCCCATGGCCACGCCCCTGTCCGTCTACGTCCTGACCCGCGACAGCGAGGAGCACCTCGACGCCGTGCTCGGCGCCGTGCGCGGGCTCGCCGACGAGATCGTCGTGGTCGACTCCGGCTCCAGCGACGGCACCCGCGCCATCGCCGAACGCCACGGCGCCCGCTGGCTCGAGCGCCCCTTCGACCACTTCGGCGCCCAGCGCAACTTCGCCCAGGACGCCTGCGCCCACGACTGGGTGCTGGCCCTGGACTCGGACGAGATCATGGACGCGGAGATGGCGGCGCACCTCGCGGGCCTGAAGGCGGCCGGATTCCGTCCGGGTGGTCCGGATGGCCGCGACGTCGAGGCCTTCAAGCTGCGGCGACGGTGGTACCTGTTCGGGCGGGAGATCCGCTGCCTGCTGCCGGTCGAGAGCCCCGACTACCCGATCCGGCTCTTCGACCGCACGCGGGTGCGCTACAGCGAGGTGGGCAACCTGGTGCACGAGTCGCCGGAGGGCGTCACGAGCGACGAGCGCATCCACGCGGGCGCCCTGCACCACTACAGCGGCGACACCGTCGAGCGGCTCTACGCCAAGCTGAACCTGTACTCGGGACTGGCCGCGCGCGAGATGGTGCGCAAGGGGCAGGCGACGTCGTGGTTCGGCGTCTTCAGCCACGCCACCAGCGCCTGGTTCAAGTGGTACGTGGCCAAAGGGGGCTGGCGCGACGGCGAGGTCGGCTTCCTGACCGGCCTCTACGCGTCCCAGTACACCTTTCTCAAGCATCTCAAACGGCTCTTCCTCGACCGCGGCGGTCGCTGAGCGGCCCGCGGGGGCCCGCCACCCGGGTCGGCGTGCCGGCAGGCCGGAAGCGACGCCATTGACGCCCATCCGCCCCCGGACCTATACTTGGTGGAGATCGCCCCGCCCGCCTTTCATCCGGCCGTTGCCCCGCACCGGCCGCTGCCGACAGGTGCCCAGCGTGGAGTTTGACAAACCCAACAGCCGCAAGGGCTTGGCCCTGGTGAGCCTGCTTTGCGGATGCGCCCTGCTGCTGGTCGCCTGTGGCCGCGAGGCCCCCGTCTACGCTCCCGGGTCGCTCACCGTCACCTCCGATCCGGCCGGCGCGGCGATCCTCTTCGACGGCCGGCCCACCGGCGAGGTCACCCCCCACACCTTCACGGGCCTGGCGCCGGACCTCTACCGGGTGAGCGTCGCCCTCGCCGGATACCTCTCCGCCCCGGCCAGCGACGAGATCGACCTGGCCGCCGGCCAGACCCGCGACGTGGCTTTCGCCCTGTCGCAGACCGCCCTGCACGTGACCAGCGATCCGGCGGGCGCCGCGGTGCTCCTCGACGGCGACGACACGGGCCTCGTCACGCCCGCCACGCTGGTCGGAGTAGCCGAGGGCCCCCACCAGATCGCCCTGCGTCTGGACACCTATCTCGTGGCTCCCCTCGCGACGACCGTCGACGTGGTCGCGGGCCGGACCGACACCCTCGCCGCCGACACCTTCGCCCTGCGGCCGCAGCGCACGGTCATCCTCGAGGGCTTCGGCAACGTCGACTGCGGCCCCTGCCCGCAGCTCACCGAAGCGCTGCTCGCGCTGGCCGACCGGCCCGACCTCTCGCCCGACCGCATGCTCTACATCGAGTACAGCACCAGCTTCCCGGGCCCGGGCGATCCGCTCTACCTGGCCAACGCCGCGGAGAACGCCGACCGCTTCGAGCTCTATTTCTTCTTCAACTTGCCCATCCTCTACGTGGACGGGGTCGCCACCGCCGACTACGCCGACGTCGACGGCATCGCCGCCGAGGTCGCATCCGGACTGGCGATCGATCCCGGTTTCCGCATCGACGTGGCGGCCGATTTCACGGCCACCACCATCCCGGTCGACGTGACGCTCGATCCGGCCGCCGACGTCGACCTGAGCGGCCACGTGCTCTTCGTGGCCCTCTACGAGAAGGAGATCGATTTCGCCGAACGGGGCCTGACCGTGGGCTCCAACGGCCAATCGGTGTTCCACCACGTCTTCCGCGATCGTGTCGACGTGCCGCCCGCCCTCGGCTCCCTGACCGCGGGCACGCCCCAGACCTTCCGCGTCGAGCTCGTGCGCGGCGACTGGCCCCTCGACAACCTGACCGTCGTGGCCTTCGTCCAGCGCAACAGCGACCTGGCCATCCTGCAGGCCGGCTCCTTCGGCGAGTCGACCTCGAGCAAAGGAATCGATCCATGAGGAAACCCCTTGCCCTCGCCGCCCTGGGCCTGGCCCTGGCCGCCCTGTCCGCCGCGCCGGCCGCCGCCACCTTCGCCTGGGATTTCGCCGAGACCGGCGCCGTGAGCGACTACTTCCAGCTGAAGTCGTTCCACACCGTGGTGACGAACACCGGCGCGGCTCCCGACACCGTGCACGTGAACCTGGTCAAGGACATCCCCGCGGCCTGGGCCGCCTCGCTGTGCGAGGAGGAGCTGTGCTACCCGCCGTTCGTGCTCGACATCGACCTCGAACTGGCGCCCGGACAGTCCATCGACCTGCTCATCGACCTGACGCCCATCACCACGCCCGGCCGGGGCCGCTCCCACATCACCCTCAGCAGCAGCGCCGACCCCGGTCAGGTCGCCCAGCAGACCTTCTCCGTGGTCACCCCCGACCTGGACCTGCTGCTGATCGACGCGTCCGGCGAGGCCGCCGGTCTCGGGGCCGGTCTCGTGGAGACGGCGGCCACTGCGGCGGGCGCCGTGACGGCCGTCTGGGACCAGGCGAACATGGGCAAGGCCCTCGCCGCCGACCTCGCCGGCTACCCCGCGGTGGTCTGGCTGGCCGGCGCGGGCGCCGTCTACCCGGACGCCGCCGAGCGCGCTGCCCTGGACACCTATGTGGACGGCGGCGGCCACCTGCTGCTGGCCGGCCTGGACCTCGTGACCGCCGCCGCGGATCCGGGCAGTCCCGGCTACGACATCGCCGCGCGCGACTGGCTGCGCGAGCGCATGGGTGCCGCCTGGGTCGCCGACACCGGCAGCCTCGACACGGTCTCCGCGGCCTCCGGCAGCTACGCCTACGGCGGCGCGAGCTACAGCGTCGACGGCGGCGACGTGCTCGCCCCCTGGGGCTCGGCGGCGACGAGCCTGACCTGGGGCGGCGGCGGCACCGCGCTGGTGTGGAACATCGTGGGCACCGCCAAGGTCGCCGTGGCGGGCTTCGACATCGCGGGCATCGCCACCGACACCGCCCGCACCGACTTCATGACCCGCACCCTGGCCTTCTTCGCGGCCGGGACGACGGCCGCCGAACACGCCCCGCGGCCCGTGGCCGCACGCGCCTGGCCGAACCCGTTCAACCCCCGCACGACCATCCGCTTCGAGGTCGGCGGCGAGCGGGAGCAGCCCGTCTCCGTGCGCATCCACGACCTGCAGGGGCGGCTCGTGCGGCGCCTGCAGGCAGGGGTCGCCGCGCCCGGGCCCCAGACCGTCACCTGGGACGGCCGGGACGACGCCGGCCGCGGCCTGGCCACCGGCATCTACCTCGCGCGCGTGCAGGTGGGTGACGGGCTCGACGTCGTGAAGCTGGCCCTGGTCAAGTAGGGGCCGCGGACATCACCCCGGGAGGATGGGAATGAGCGGGACGATCGCCGCGATCGTCGGGCGCCGGCTTGCGGCGCCGGGAAGCCTGATCGTGATGCTGCTGGTCCTGGTCGGATCGGCGCCGGACGCCGCCGGAGCCGTCGCCCCGGCCGCGCCGGCCTGGAGCCTCGAGGCCATCGACGGCCGCACCGTCTCGTTCCACGACCAGCTGGCCCGCGGGCCGGTCGTGGTTTCGTTCTGGGCCACCTGGTGCAAGCCCTGCCTCAAGGAACTGCCCCACCTCGACCGCATCGCCGGCGAGTACGGCGATCGGCTGACCGTCCTCGCGGTCAGCACCGACGCCTCGAAGTCGGTGGCCAAGGTGGCCCCCTTCGTGCGCTCGCGCGGCTGGGAGAACCTGACGGTGCTGCTCGATCCGGGCGCCCGCGTGCAGGAGCTGCTGCAGGTGGGCCCGGCGGTGCCGTTCCTCATCGTCTTCGACACCCACGGCCGCGAGATCTACCGCCACATCGGCTACAAGGAGGGCGACGAGCGCGAGCTCGAAGCCGTCCTGCGGGCCGCCGTCGACGGCGAGGCCCCACCCCATGGCGAGGCGCCCCCCGCCGCGGCGCCCGGGCGGCCGGACTGGGCCGAGACCGTCACCGCCACCGACCGCTTCGAGTACAGCTACGACACGGACACGCGTCGGGAGATCTTCGAAAACTGGCTCGATGTGGCCTACCGGTTCGGCGACTTCCGCACCGGCGTCATGCTGAACAGCCGGGCGCCCAGCGAGGAGGGCGACCGCAGCAACGAGATCGCCCACCGCTACTTCGAGTTCGCCCGCGGCGACGTGCTGATCCGCGCGGGCCATTTCACGGGCATCTTCGGCCGGGGCCTGGTCTTCAACGCCTACGAGGACCGCACCGTGCGCGTCGACACGCGGCTGGACGGCCTCTACGCCCGGTACGAGGGCCACGGCGTCAAGGCCCAGGCGTTCTCCGGCACCCCGCTCGCGGCCGACGTCGACCTGCGGGGTCTCGACCTCGAGGTGAATCCCCTGGGCGGCCTGCAGGTGGGCGTCACCGGCCTGACCTACCGCCCCGACGACTACGTCGATCCCATGGGGCGCGTCCACCGGGAGAACGTGGTCTCCGGGCGCATCCGGCAGAACTTCGGCTGGGGCGACTACTACGTCGAGGCCGGTGCCAAGACGGGCTACGACTACGACCCCTTCGACGACGAGGCGGACTTCGGGCGGGCCTGGTACGGCAACCTCAACCTCTATGCCGGCGCCTTCTCGGCCTCCTTCGAGGCCAGCGACTACGAGCGGTTCGAGGTCGTCAGCCGGGCCGACGGCACCACCGCCCTGAACCAGCCCCCCGCCCTGGCGCGGGAGCTCACCTGGACCCTGCTGAACCGCGCGCCCCACACCCTGAATGCCAACGACGAGGTGGGGCGCAACCTCGACCTGCTCTACTCCGGCGACGACGGCCTGTCGGTGCTGCTCAGCGGGGCCGACATCGAACGCCAGGACGGCGGCACGGTGTACCAGCTGGCCTACGCCAGCGTGGCCAGCGGGCGCCGCGGCGACTTCCGCCTCGTCGGCGCCTTCGGCTACCAGGACAGCAAGGGCCTGCGCCAGACCGCGGCCGCCGAGCTGACCTGGTTCGCCACGGAGAGCCATTCGTTCACCCTGCAGGCCGAGCAGCAGCACGTGCGCCCCGAGGGCTCCCCGGCCATCGATCCCGGCGCCTGGGACCAGCAGTGGTTCAAGCTCGAATACGAGATGGCGCCCCGTTGGGCCTTCGCCGCCATCGTCGAGACCAACAACAAGTACGACGAGCAGCGCGAGCCCGGCGAAGGATCAGGACCCTTCCCCGCGGGCCAGATCAGCTGGAGCCTCCCGCGCGGCGGCGACCTCAACCTCTGGTTCGGCGAGCGCCAGGCCGGCTACCTCTGTTCGGGCGGCGTCTGCAAGTACGAACCCGCCTTCGCGGGCGTCGAACTCTTCGGTACGTTCAGATATTGAAAAAAACGTCCGGCGGTGCAACATGCGCCGCCGGAATTCGTTATCTTGACCAGTCGACTCATCACTCCGGCTGGTCTCTCGCCATGGGCCGTCGCCTATTCAGTCGCCACACCGCCGAGACACGGGCCCCGGCCCGGCTGCGCGCCGCTCCCTGCAGGCGTGCCCTGCCGCCCCGTGGAAGGACACCGACATGACCCGCTTCGCCCGCGCGGTCGCCCGGATCTGCCGTCCGGACACCCCTGCCCCGTCCCGCCGCCTGCCGCGGCGCTCCGCATTCCTGTCGCTCCCGGCCGGCCTCCCGGCCCTCGTCCTGATCGTGCTCCTGGCGGGATGCGGCGCCGATCCCGGCCCCGAGGTGTGGGTCATCGGCCTGGACGGGGCCGACTGGGACCTGCTCGACCCCATGATCGAGGCGGGCGAACTGCCCCACCTGGCCGCCCTGCGCCGCCAGGGCGCGTGGGGCCGCCTGCGCTCGGAGCCGCCCCTGATCTCGCCGGTGCTGTGGACCACGATCGCCACCGGGCGGTCGCCCGACACCCACGGGGTGGCCTGGTTCATGACCGAGAACGCCGACGGCGGCATGGTCCCCGTGAGCAGCGCCCAGCGCCGGGTCCGCTCGTTCTGGAACATGGCCGCCGACGCCGATCTGACCAGCGGCGTCATCGGCTGGTGGGCCACCTATCCGGCCGATCCGGTCGCGGGATTCCTGATCAGCGACTACGTGGGCTGGCACAGCTTCGGCGTGAACGGGCGTGAGGCCGACGATCGCGGCAAGACCTGGCCGCCGGAGTTGATGGCCGACGTGCGGCGCCTGCTGCCCGGACCGGCCGACGTGCCCCTGGCGCAGGTGGCGGCCATGGTCCATCGCGATCCGGCCGAGCTGGTCTTCGCTGCCGACGCCGACCCCTACGCCCACCCGGTGAACCACCTGCGGCAGGCCATGGCCACGAGCCGCGGCTACGTCGACCTGGCCCTGACCGAACTCGAGCGCGGACGGCCCGACCTGCTGGCCGTCTACTTCGAGGGCACCGACGCGGTGATGCATCTCTTCGGCGACCACCAACCGCCCCGCCAGCCCTGGATCGCGGCCGACGAGTTCGCCGCCTACCGGGACGTGGTGGCGGCCTACTGGCGCTGGCAGGACGCGCTGCTGGGCGAGCTGCTGGCCGCCCGCGGACCCGCGACGACCGTCATCGTCGTCAGCGACCACGGCTTCCGCGTGGGCGACGAGCGCCGCAAGGAGGACGCCTTCCACATCGAGACCGCCGACGACGACCACATGCTCGACGGGATCGTGATCATCAGCGGTCCGGAGGTGCGTCCGGGCGCCCGCCTCGAGGACGCCGACATCTACGACGTGGCGCCCACCGTGCTCCACGCCCTCGGCCTGCCCGTGGGCGCGGACATGCCGGGCCGCGTGCTCACCGCGGCCCTCGATCCGGTCGCCGTGGCGGCGCGACCGGTGCGCAGCGTCGTCACGTGGGAAACCACGCCGTTCGCGCCGGGCCGGGCGCCCGGCGGCGATGCCACCGCGACGGCCAACCTCACCAGCATGCTGCGCTCCCTCGGCTACATCGCCGGCCAGGACGACGGCGGGGAGCCGGCGGCCTCCCCCGCGGAGGCGGTCAACCTGGCGACCGTGCTGCTGCGGCAGGGTCGCGCGCGGGAGGCGGTGGACCGGCTGCGGC
>JAGRNP010000061.1 GCA_020440705.1 bacterium
GCCGACTCGCTCGCGGGCCCCGGCGCCGCGGGCGAGCGTCCGACCCAACAGATCTTCGACTACCGCCTGGTCGAGTCCGACGCGGGCGTGAAGCAGTGGATCCTGCAGAGCGAGGAGATGCGCAAGTACGGCGGACAGCGCGACATGGTGCTCAGCGAAGTGCACATGGACTTCTTCCAGGACGGCGCCCATTTCTCGGTGCTGGTCGCCGACAGCGGGACCGCCAACACCGTCACCAAGCAGGTCTTCACCTGGGGCAACGTGGTGGTGACGACCGACGACGGCCGCCGCCTCGAGACCGAGGAGCTGCATTTCGACGACAAGTCCGGCCTCATCCACAACGACGTCTTCAACCGGTTCACGCGCAGGGCCGACGTCATGACGGGATTCGGCTTGGAGGCCACGCCGGATCTGGAGTACATTGAACTCAAGCGCGACGTGAAGGCCGCCGTCACCGACACCACCGATCTGGCCCGGCCGGCTCCCGGCTCCGGGAAAGAGGGGCCGTGAGCAGCACCGACAACCCCCGCACCAGCGTCCTGACGGCCACCGGCCTGCGCAAGGTCTACCGGGGCCGCGCCGTCGTCGACGGCGTCGACCTGCTGCTCAACCAGGGCGAGATCGTCGGCCTGCTCGGCCCCAACGGCGCGGGCAAGACCACGTCCTTCTACATGATCGTCGGCTTCATCACGCCCGACGCGGGGCAGGTCCACCTCGACGGCAGCGACATCTCGCGGTTGCCCATGTACAAGCGGGCGCGCCGCGGCATCGGCTACCTGCCCCAGGAGTCGAGCATCTTCCGCCAGCTCACCGTCGAGCAGAACGTCATGGCCGTGCTGCAGAGCCGGGGGCTCGGCCGCCAGGAGCGCCACCGCCGCCAGGACGAACTGCTGGAGATGATGGGCGTGACCCACATCCGGAAGAACCGGGGCTACGAACTGAGCGGCGGCGAGCGGCGCCGGGTGGAGATCGCGCGGGCCCTGGTCACCGAGCCCAAGTTCATCCTGCTGGACGAGCCCTTCGCCGGCATCGACCCCATCGCCGTGGCCGACCTGCAGACGGTGGTCTCCCAGCTGCGCGACCAGGGCCTCGGCGTGCTGATCACCGACCACAACGTGCGGGAGACCCTGCACATCACCGATCGGGCCTACATCCTCTTCGAGGGCCGGATCGAGCTGTCGGGCTCGGCCGACGAGATCGTGGCCTCGGACAAGGCCCGCGAAATTTATCTAGGCGAAAAGTTCCGGCTTTAATAGCCTGTAGTTGGACCCACGGCCCGGGACGGAACCCGGGCGGCCAGACCGGATCGAGGAAGGCAAGACAACATGGCCCCGAACATCGGCTTACGCCAGAACCTATCCCTGCGTCAGAACCTGGTGATGACGCAGCGCCTCCAGCAGGCCCTCAAGCTCCTGCAGGTGCCCACCCTGGAGCTCGAGCAGATCCTGCGCAGCGAACTGCAGGGCAATCCCCTCCTGGAAGAGATCGAACCCGAGGACGAGATCGACGACGTCGCCCGGCGCGAGGACCAGATCACCGCCGACGAGGAGAAGGTGCGCGAGTCCGAACTCGCCCCCGAGGACCAGGACCGCGACTGGGGGGACAGCTGGGACGAGGGCTTTCGCAGCGTCGCCGCCGACCAGGGCTACGTCGAGGAGGACGAACTCGAGCGGCCCCAGAAATACATCCCCTCGGGGCAGGAAGACCTCACCGAGCAGCTCCAGCTGGCGGTGCCCGAAGGACTCGAGCGCCGCATCGGCGAGTACATCATCGGCTGCCTGAACGAGGACGGCATGCTGGGCTGCCCGGTGGCCGAGATCGCCGCCTACTACGAGGTCGACGAGGAGACGGTCGAGGCCGTGCTGCGCATCGTGCAGGGATTCGACCCGCCGGGCGTGGGCGCGCGCGACCTGCAGGAGTGCCTGCTGCTGCAGCTCGAGGCCCGCGGTCTCGCCGATTCGGAGGAGGCCCACGTCATCCTGCACCACTTCGAGGCGCTGAAGAACCGCAAGTTCGGCGACATCGCCCGCGACATGAAGATCACCCCCAAGGACGTGCAGGAGATCGCCCAGCGCATCGGCGAGCTCGACCCGCGGCCCGGCCTCTCGAGCCAGGCCGAGGGCGCGCGCGCGATCGTGCCCGATCTCGAGGTGGTCAAGGTCGACGAGGACGGCGACGAGTACGCCGTCTATCTCAACGACGGCAACCTGCCGCGCCTGCGCGTCAGCCAGGCCTACGAAGGCACCGCGCGCAACAACGAGGACACCGTCAAGTTCATCGACGAGAAGAAGCGCCACGCCGAGTGGGTCATCAAGACCATCGAGCAGCGGCGCCGCACCATGATCAAGGTCATGGAGGCCATCGTGGCCGAGCAGCAGGAGTTCTTCGAGAAGGGGGCCATCGCCCTCAAGCCCCTCACCTTGCAGCAGGTCGCCTCGACCATCGGGATGCACGAGTCGACGGTGTCCCGGGTCACCCGCCAGAAGTACGTCCAGACGCCCCGCGGCGTCTTTCCGCTGAAGTTCTTCTTCAGCGCCGGTCTCGACTCCGACAGCGGCACCGAGGTGGCGGCCAAGGCCGTCAAGATCATGATCCGGGAGATCATCGACGGCGAGAACCCGTCGAAGCCCCTGTCGGACAAGAAGATCGTCGATATGTTGCAGGAGAGCGGCCTGAAGATCGCTCGCCGCACGGTGGCCAAGTACCGGGAGCAGATGGGCATCCTGAGTGCGCGCATGCGCAAGCAGTTCTAGCCCGGGCTCCCGTCGACCCCAGCCGAGGAGGACGCCATGCAGATGGAAATCAAGGCCCGTCATTTCAACCTGGGTGACGAGCAGAAGGAATTCATCGAGGCGGCCGTGGAGAAGCTCGTGCGCTTCTGCCCCCGGCCCGTGCAGTCGTTCCAGCTGAACATCGACCACGACGCCGGCCGCTTCAGCGCGGCGGCGGTGATGCACCTGAAGGCGACCGAATTCCGGGCCCACGCCGAAGGCCACGAGCCCGAAGTCGCCGTGACCGAACTGGCGGAGAACCTCCGCAAGCAGCTCGAGAAGTTCAAGGGCAAGATCAGCGGGCGCCAGAAGGGGGAGACCGGCGGCCTCGGTCGGGCCATGCTGGCCGACATCGCCCTGGACGCCGCCGAGGAGGACAGCCCCCTGGCCTTCGTGCTCAAGGACATGGACGTGGGCACCGCCAAGGCCAGCCTGCGCGGGTCCGGCCAGCCCTTCCTCGTCTTCCGCAACGTCGAGAACGCCCGCGTCGCGGTCATCTACCGCCGGGACGACGGCGAACTGGGCCACATGGAGGCCCGGGACGAGTCCGCATGACCCGTCACGGCGGCAAGGGAGTCACCACGCCGACGGTGACGGTCCAGGGGGTCTATCGCGACCTCAGGGACACGTTGCTGCTGGAGATGATGGTGGAGATGCCCGCCGAGCCGGTGCCCGTCGCCGCGGCGGACGTGCACCGGCCCGGCATGGCCCTGATGGGGTTCGCCGAGAACTTCCTGCCCGGTCGCATCCAGGTCTTCGGCGAGTCGGAGATGGCCTACCTCGAGACCCTGTCCGAAGCGGAGCAGTGCACCGCCGTCGAACGGGTGCTCGAGCTGCAGCCTCCGGCCATCTTCGTCGCCATGGACCAGACCGTGCCCGAGTGCATCATCAACCTGGCGCGGCGCCGGTCGTTTCCGCTCGTGCGCTCGGCCCTGCCGGCGGTCGAGTTCATGGCCGAGATCACGCACCACCTCGAGCGGGTCTTCTCGCCCCGCACCGAGGTGCACGGGACGCTGGTCGACGTGTACGGCGTCGGGCTGCTGTTCACGGGGCGCTCGGGCATCGGCAAGTCCGAGTGCGCCCTCGACCTCATCGAACGCGGCCATCGCCTCGTGGCCGACGACATCGTCGAACTGACCCGGACCAACGAGGACGTCCTCATCGGACGCTACCGCGAGGTGCTGCGCCACCACCTGGAGATCCGCGGCGTGGGCGTCATCGACGTCCAGGCCATCTTCGGCATCCGGGCCATCCGCATGCAGAAGCGCGTCGAGGTCGAAGTGCAGCTACAGGAGTGGGACGACACGGTCGATTACGAGCGCTCGGGCCTGGAGAACCGCTTCACCGAGATCCTCGGGGTTTCGCTGCCGCAGGTGGCGGTGCCGCTCTTCCCGGGCAAGAACATCACGGTGATCAGCGAGGTCATCGCGCTGAACTTCATGCTGAAGATCTACGGCTACGACGCGGCCCAGGTGCTGAACGAACGCATCCTGAGCACCATGCGCTCGAGCAACCGGCTGCACAACTACCTGGACCACGACCGCGAGTGAGCGGTCCGGAGGCGAGACGATGATCAGGGCACTGGTCATGACCCACGGCCAGTTCGGTGCCGAACTGGTGCGGGTGGTCGAACTGATACTCGGTCCGATCGAGGGCCTGTCGGCCATGTCGAACGCGGGCCGCTCGGCCCAGGACCTGCAGCGGGCCGTGGAGGCCTGGCTGGCCGAGGCCGACGGCGACGAGGGCGAGATCGTGCTGATCGACGACTACGGCGGCAGCTGCGCCAACGCGGCGATCCTGGCCTGTGGCGACTCGCCGCGGCGCTCCATCGTCAGCGGCGTGAACCTGGCCATGCTCCTGGGCTACGTCACCTGGCGCGACCGGGGCGACCACGGCGAACTCGTCTCGCGCATCGTCCAGAAGGGGCGTGAAGCCATCACCCTGGTCGGGGGGCGCTGATGCCGGTCGTCCTGGCCCGCATCGACGATCGCCTCATCCACGGCCAGGTCACCGTCGGCTGGAGCCGCCAGCTCCGGCCCGACCGCATCATCCTGGCCGACAACGCCGTCGCCGCCGACCCGTGGCAGTCCCGGGTCTACGCCAGCAGCGTGCCGCCGGAGATCGAGGTGTCCATCCTTCCGGTCTCGCGGGCGGCCGCCGAGCTGGCCGATCCCGCCCACCTGGACGAACGCATCCTCCTGCTGACCGCCTCTCCCACCGAGATGACCGAACTCGTGCGGATCGGCGCCCCGGTGGCCAAGGTGAACGTGGGCGGGCTGCATTTCTCGGCGGGCAAGCGGGAGATGCTTCCCTTCGTCTACGTCGACGAGGCCGACCTGCGGGCCTTCTCGCGCCTGCTCGACATGGGCACGCGGCTGTCGGCCCAGCAGGTCCCGGGCGGGCGCGAGTACGCGGTCGACCGGGAGCGTCTGGCCGCCATGGGGGCGGGGGGCGAATGACGCCGCTCGGGGCAGTCCTCGCGGCGGCCCTGGCCGGCCTGGCGACCCTGGTCCCGTCCGGCGACCCGTCGTGGCCCGCGGTGCTCGGCCTCGGCCTCCTGGGCGGGGTCCTGGTCCTGGACGACACGGCCCTGGCCCAGACCTGGTTCTCCCAGCCGCTGCCCGCCGCGGTGCTGGCGGGGGCGGTTCTCGGCGATCCCCTCAGCGGCCTGGCCCTCGGCCTGCCGATCCAGCTGATCATGGCGGGCAACCTGCCCGTCGGCCAGACCTTCACCGGCGACCCCACCTCCGCCGTGGTGGCGTCCGTCGGGGCGGCGGTGCTGTCCGGCCGCTCGCTGTCGCCGGCCCTGGCGGCCGACACGCGGCTGCCCGTGGCCCTGATCGGCTGGCTGGTCGTGGCGGTGGGGCTGGCCAGCATGTCCGGCCACCTCCTGGTGCAGGCCGAACGTCGCGCCCACAACCTCTGGATGCGCGAAGGCCACCGCACCCTGCGCGACGGCCGCCTGCAGCGGGTCGAGGCGATCCACCTGCGGTGCCTGGCCACCACCTTCCTGCGGGGCTTCGCGGTGACGGTGGTGGTGCTGCTGGTGCTGCGGCGGGTCTGGCTGCCGCTCTTCGGCGACCTGCCGACATTCGTCCACGGGGTCCTGACCATGGTGCCCCTGCTGCTGCCGGGCCTCGGCCTGGGCAATCTGGCCGAGCGCTACGGCCTGCGCACCGGCTGGGCCTGGCTCGCCGGGGGGGCGGCCCTGTCCTTCGGCTTCGCGAGGTACGTGCTGTGAGCGCGCCCGGCGCCGCGCGGGCCCGTCTGCCCCTCGGCCTGCGGGGGCGCGTGTTCGTGCGCAGTCTGGCCCTGCAGGCGAGTTGGAACCACGAGCGGATGCAGAATCTCGGGCTGCTCGTCAGCCTGCTGCCCTGGTTGCGCTCCCGCCGGCGCGACCTCATGAGCGACCGCGTCTTCTGCCGCCGCTACTACGAGTTCTTCAACACGAATCCCTACCTGGCCAACTTCGTCATCGGTGGCCTGCTGCGCCTGGAGGAGGACCGGGCCGGCGGCGCGCCGATGCCCCCGGGGATGGCGGCGAAGATGCGCGACTCGCTGGGCCGGGCCTTTGCCAGCCTGGGCGACCAGCTCTTCTGGCTCGGCATCAGGCCGGCCCTGACCATGGCGATCTGCCTCGCCGGTCTGGCCGGTCGCATGGGCGTGATCATGGGGCTCGTGGCGGCATTCGGCGTCGGCCAGCTCGTGCTGCGTTGGGTGAGCCTGGACCGGGGCTATGCCCTGGGCTTCGATCTGGTCGACCTGCTCCATCACCGCCACTGGCACCGGGGCATCGCCGCCGCCGAGCGGGTGGCCATGCTGCTGACGGGCATGACCGCCGGGGCCTACCTGGCCAAGGTGGCCGCGCCGGGGATTCCCGTCGACGACGGCCTGCTCTGGACGGGGGTGGGGCTCGGGCTCGTGCTGCCGGCGGTGCTGAGGCGCCGCCTGCCGGGCGAGGTGCTCATTTTCGTGGCCGTGGCCCTGGCCCTTGTGCTCGCCTTTGCGGTTTGGTTCGCGGGAGGTTAAATTGTGGGACCGACATTCGTTTTCCAAATCCACAGGGGACCATTCCATTGAAGACCGTGACCGCGACCGTGTCCGATCCGGTGGGCTTCCATCTGCGTGCCGCCGGCCGGATCGTGAAACTGACCAAGACCTTCGCGTCGGAGGTGACGATCCGCTTCAACGGACGCGTGGCCAATGCCAAGAGCATCATGGGCCTGGCGAGCCTCGCGGCCGAGTGCGGCACCGTGGTCGAGATCGAGGTCGACGGGACGGACGAGGACGAGGCCTCCCGCCGCCTGATCCGGCTCATCGAAGTCGATCTGGCCCACCCCGAACCCGCCCCCGAAGCCGATTCCGGCTGATCGCCGCGTGAAGACCTACAAGGGCATCGCCGCCTCCCCGGGCTACGCCGTCGGGCCGATCCATCCGGTGCGCCAGAAGACCATCGTGCCGGTCCGCCGCAGCGTCGAGGTGGCGCAGCTCGCGGCGGAGATCGACCGTTTCGGCAGTGCGGTCGCCCAGGCCAAGGTGGAGATCCTCGGCCTGATCGAACGGCTGACCGCCGAGCTCGGCGCCGAGGAGGCAGAGATCCTCTCCGCCCAGCTGCTGATGCTCGAGGACGAGATGGTGTGGGACGCGACCCTCGCCGTGATCCGCCTCGAGCGCATCAACGCCGAGGCGGCCTTCGCCCGCACCGTGGGCGACCTGGCGGCCCGCTTCCTGGAGATGGAGGACGAGACCTTCCGCGAGCGGGTCAATGACCTGCGCGACGTGGAGCAGCGGGTGCTGCGCGCCTTCCAGGGCGAGGTCGCCGACCACCTCGCCGGCCCGCCCGAACCGTCGATCGTCTCGGCGGTGAACCTGACGCCGAGCGACACGGCCGCCCTCGGCAGCCACAACGTCCTGGGCTTCATCATGGACGAAGGCGGCAACACGAGCCACGTGGCCATTCTCGCCCGCTCCATCGGGGTGCCCGCCATCGTGGGCCTGCGCGGAGCCGCCTCGCGGCGCCCGGCGGGCCAGACGGTCGCCATCGACGGCACCGACGGCCGGGTCATCGCCCGGCCCGACGAGGCGACCCGCGCCGAGTTCGCCCTCCTGACCCGCCAGCAGATCGTCATCAACGAGAAGCTCGTGGGCCTGAAGGACCTGCCCGCCGTCACGCCCGACGGCCACCGCGTCCGCATGATGGCGAACATCGAGCTGCCGGTCGAGCTCGACGAGGCCCTCGCCCGCGGCGCCGAGGGCATCGGCCTGCTGCGCACCGAGTACCTCTTCTTCCAGCACCGCACGATCCCGACCGAGGACGACCAGGTGCGGGTCTATTCCGAGATGGTCCGACGCATGGAGGGGCGGCCCGTCATCTTCCGCACCCTCGACGTGGGCGGTGACAAGGTCTCCGACTATCTCGGCGCCAAGCGCGAGTACAACCCCTTCCTCGGCTGGCGCGGCATCCGCTTCAGCCTGGCCAACCGCCAGCTCTTCAAGACCCAGATCAAGGCCATCTGCCGCGCGGCCACCGCCGGCGAGGCCAAGCTCATGTTCCCCATGATCACCGGGGTGCAGGAGCTGCGGCAGGCCCGCGAGGTCTACGACGAGGCCGTCGCCGAGCTGGTGCGGGACGGCGTCGAGCACCGCGGCGACCTCCCTGTCGGCATCATGGTCGAGACGCCGTCGGCGGTGCTGGCGGCCGACCTCCTGGCCGCCGAGTGCGACTTCTTCAGCATCGGATCCAACGACCTGATCCAGTACACCCTGGCCATGGACCGGGGCAACGCCCGCGTCTCCTACCTCTACCGGCCCCTGCACCCGGCCATCCTGCGCAGCATCCGGCGCACGGTCCGGGCCGGCCACGAGGCCGGCATCTGGGTCGGGCTCTGCGGCGAGATGGGTTCCGAAACGCGCCTGGCCGAGGTCCTGCTCGGCCTGGAACTCGACGAGATCAGCCTCCACGGCGCGGCCCTGCCCAAGATCAAGCAGGTCGTGCGCTGGACGACCCTGGACGAGGCCCGGGACGTGGTGGACCATCTGATCGACCTGCCGACGGCCGACGAGGCCGACGCGTGGCTGGCCGACTACATCGCGGGGCGCAAGCGCGCCCGCGGCAACGGGGAGAGCTGAAATGAGCGAGTGGCCGGAAGGCGGTCTGGGCGAGATGTTCCGGCTCATCGGCGCCCTGCCGGAGCAGATGGAGCGGAGCGCGGCCCTGGCGGGGCTGGACGAGATCGGCCGGGCGGGTGCGGACCTGCGGCGGATCGTGCTCTGCGGCATGGGGGGCTCGGCCATCGCCGGCGACCTGGTGCAGCCCCTGCTGCAGGCCGGGCGGGTGTCCCTCACCGTCTGGCGCGACTACGGGCTGCCCCACTGGGTCGACGCCGACGACCTCGTGCTGTGCTGCAGCTACTCGGGCAACACCGAGGAGAGCCTCAGTGGCGCGCGCCGGGCCGGCGAGCTCGGTTGCGCCCGCATCGCCGTCAGCTCGGGGGGCGAATTGACCGCCCTGGCCGGGCGCGAACACTTCCCCGTGGTCGCGCTGCCCGGAGGACTGCCGCCGCGGGCTTCGCTGGGCTTCGGTCTCGGTGCCCTGGTGCGGGTCCTCGAGCGGCTGGGCGTGGTCCCCGGCGGCGGCGGGCACATCCACGAGGCGGCGGCCCTGCTGCGCGGCCTCGACGCCGCGCGGCGCGACCCCATGGCCGCCCCGGCGGCGGGGGTCGAGGACGGGGCCGGCAATCCGTCCCCGGCCGACCTGGCGACGATCCTGGCCGGTCGGGTGCCGGTCATCTACACGGCAGGCCTCGAGGCCCACGCCGCGGGGCTGCGGCTGAAGGCGCAGCTCAACGAGAACAGCAAGATGCCCGCCTGCCTGGCGGCATTTCCCGAACTCGACCACAACGACCTGGTCGGCTGGGCCCTGGCGCCGGAGCAGCGCGAGCGATTCGTGCTTATCATCCTGCGGGGTCCGGACGACAACGAACGGACGGCCCCGCGGGTGGAGATCACCCGCGACCTGCTCTGGGACGAGTTCGCGGACGTCCACGAGATCCGGGCGGCGGGGGAAACTCCGCTGGCGCGGGTCATGTCCCTGGTGCAATATGGTGATTACCTGAGTTGCCATTTGGCCCACCGGAACGGGGTCGATCCCGTACCGGTCGATAGAATCAGCAAACTCAAGACCGCGCTGGGCTGAACGAGCAACCGGCGAAAGAGGGAGTTCCGACGATGAGCAAGAAGTACCTGTTCACCAGTGAGTCCGTGACCGAGGGCCATCCCGACAAGGTGGCCGACCAGATTTCCGATTCGGTCGTCGACGCCATCCTGGCCGAGGACCCGACCGGGCGCATCGCCTGCGAGACCATGGTGACCACGGGCATGGCCTGCCTCGCTGGCGAGATCACGACGAACACCTACATCGACATCCCGGACCTGGTGCGCGGCACGATCCGCGACATCGGCTACACCGACGCCGAGTTCGGCTTCGACGCCGACAGCTGCGCCGTGCTGACGACCATCGACAAGCAGAGCGGCGACATCGCCATGGGCGTCGACACCGGCGGTGCGGGCGACCAGGGCCTCATGTTCGGCTACGCCTGCCGCGAGACCGACGTGCTGATGCCCCTGCCGATCACCGTGGCCCACCGCATGGCCCAGCGCCTGGCCGCGGTGCGCAAGGACGGCACCCTGCCCTGGGTGCGGCCCGACGGCAAGACCCAGATCACCTGCGAATACGAGGGCGACAAGCCGATCCGCATCGAGACGGTGGTCCTCAGCACCCAGCACGGTCCGGACATTTCCAACGAGGACCTGCGGGCCGCCCTGCAGAAGCACGTCATCGACCCCGTCCTGGCGAAGTTCGACGTCGACCACACGGGCTACAAGAGCCACATCAACCCGACCGGCCGCTTCGTGGTCGGCGGTCCCCTGGGCGACTGCGGCCTGACCGGACGCAAGATCATCGTCGATACCTACGGCGGCAGCGCGGCCCACGGCGGGGGCGCCTTCAGCGGCAAGGACAGCACCAAGGTCGACCGCTCGGCGGCCTACGCGGCCCGCCACCTGGCGAAGAACGTCGTCGCCGCGGGTCTGGCCGACCGCTGCCAGGTCCAGTTGGCCTACGCCATCGGCGTGGCCGAGCCCGTCTCGATCAACGTCGAGACCTACGGCACCGGCAAGGCCGGCGACGAGCAGATCACCGCGGCGATCCGCAAGGTGGCCGACCTGACGCCGAAGGGCATCATCGACCGCCTCGAACTGCGCAAGCCGGTCTTCCGGGCCACGGCTGCCTACGGCCATTTCGGCCGCGACGACGTGGCGTTCTCCTGGGAAAAGGCGGATCTCGTCGAGGCCCTGCAGAAGGCCGTCGGCTGATCCCCGCCCCGGGCGCGGACACGAAAAAAGGCGGAGCCGCTGATGGCTCCGCCTTTTTTTTCCGTGCCGCGCCGCCCGGGACGCGGGAACCGGACCCGCGTCCGGCCGCTGGGCGGAGACTACGGTGCCACGGGGTCGGGGGGGGGGGGCCGCGGGGACGCGGGGAGATCGGGGTTGGTGACCGCCACGGTCACGTCGTACTCGCCCGCGACGCCGTAGGAGAAGGTGGGGCCCGCGCCGCTGAACACGGTGGCCGCCGCGTCGCCCATCTCCCAGCGGTAGGCCATCTTGACCGAGTCGCCGGGAACCGTGGGGAAGTCGATGTCGCAGGACATGGCCGTGAGCGCGAACGTGATCGGCTGGCCCACCGTGACATTGCCGTCCGGCACGCTGGAGGTGGCCGTGATCACCAGGCTGTCGGCCATGACGACGACGGGCACCTGGGCACTCGCCGTGTTGCCGTCCTGGTCGGTCGCCGTGACGGTGACGGTGTACTCGCCGGGCACGTCGTAACGGTGGTAGGCCACGGTGGTCGAACCGGTGCCGCCGTCCCCGAACTTCCAGGTCATGTCCAGCAGGTTGTTGGCGCCAGCCGGGTCGCCGGTCTCGTTGCCGCCGGACACCACGCCGTAGGCCTCGACCTGGAGGGGCGCCACACCGCAGGCCGGGGTGACCCGGACCCGGGTGAAGACGGGCTTGGACTCGTCGTTGCAGCCGGCGGCCAGCGCGAGCAGCAGCAGCGCGGGCAGCAGAAGCAAACAGGCTCGTTTCATGTGCTCGGTCGTCTCCCTGTGGGGTGGCTGGAATGCTCAGGGGGGATCTGGGTCGCCCTCGCGGACGGCCTCACCGGACGTCGTGCCCGGATGCGGTGCCCGGCGCCCGTTCCTGGACGGTGTCCGCGCACGCCTCGAAGTCCCGAAACCCCGTTCCGGGCCCACCCTGCCTGGTCGCATCAATGTATTAAGCTAGGACAGCGCGGGCAAGGAGTCCAGACAAATCCCTGCCGCAGCGCCGGATGGGCGGTTCAGCGCCGGGCCCGCGCGTACAGCACCAGGAAGATGGCCAGGTAGACGGCGTTGCCCGTCCAGGCGGCCACCAGGGGCGAAAGGGTGCCGGCGTGGCCGAGGCTGCGGCCGAAGTTCATGAACAGGTAGTAGCCGAAACTGACCAGCAGCGTCCAGCCGAACCCCGAGGCGACGGTGGTCTTGCGCGGTCCCGAGGCCAGGATCAGCCCCAGCAGCACCACGATGAGGTTCACGAGGGGGAAGGCCAGGTTGAATTGGATGTCCACCAGGGCGGTGGTCGGGTCGCCGCCGCTGCGGCTGACCAGGTCGATGTGGTCCCGCAGCTGCCGGATGCTCATGTCCTCCTGGCGGATCCGGTCCCGGTAGAAGCCCTTGGGATCGACCGTCAGGTCCCGGGCCGTCAGCCGGTCGAAGGTGGTGCGCGTCTCCTCCTCGCCGTCGAAGACCCGGCGGGTCCCGTCGATCAGCGTCCAGTGGGTGCCGTCCCATTCGGCCCGCCGCGCTTCGATGCGTTCGACCACCACGGGGCCGTCGTAGGTGAAGATCTTCAGATCGGTCAGCACGCCCGAGTTGGGGTCGAACTTGCGGGCGTAGTAGGCCCGCCCGTCGCTGTCGGTCACCGGGATGTGCTGCGTGGGCCGGATGCGATCCGGGTTCTTGTGGATCTCCACCTCCCACACGTGGTTGCGCTTCAGGTTCGCCGTGGGCAGCACGTACTCGCGCCAGGCGAGGGAGAAGACGGTCACCAGGATGCCGAGCACGACCAGGGGGCGGCCCACCCGCATCAGCGACCAGCCGGCGGCGAACAGGGCCGTCAGTTCGAGGTACCGGGCCAGCGATCCCACCGTGAACAGGGTCGCCATGAGCATGGCGATCGGCAGCACCGTGTCGATGATCCACACGGCCTTGTAGAGATAGTAGCGCCCGATCATCGACGCGGTGGCGTCGTTGTCCAGGAAGCTGTTCATGTGATCGAGCATGTCGATCAGGGTGAACAGGATCAGCGCCCCGACGATGGTGTACCCCAGGTTGCGGACGAAGCTGCGCAGGAGCTGGCGGTGGATCAGGTTCATCACGCGGTTCCGCCGGCGGTCGCCGCTGCGGGTCCGGAGCGTCGCGGCCCCCGGCGCCGCGGCCGGAGCGTGATGCTCAGCAGGCTCGACTCCCGGGCCGCCTTGACGAACATGGGCACGCCCGCCACGAGCAGGAAGACGTTGGCGCTCCACATGGCCACCGCGGGGTCGAGCAGGCCCTTGTCGGCCAGCTTCTCCCCGGCCATCAGGAAGGCGTAGTAGACCAGGTACACCCCGAGGGCCAGGCTCACGCTCACGCCCTTGCCGCTGCGCGAGGTCGTCACCGCCATCGGGATCCCGAGCAGCGCGAAGACCATGCAGGCGAAGGGGATGGAGAACTTCTTGTGGAACTCCACCATGTAGCGGTTCTCGCGCGCGGCGTAGGTCTGCAGGAGGCGCTGCTGGTGCCGGCTGCTCTCGGCGGCCCGCTCGGCATTGGTGCGGGCGCTGCGGAAGCGCCGCTCGAGGGCGCCGTCGCGCCGGGCGTCGTCGGGCAGGGCGTCCGGGCCGAGCAGGTTGGCCCGGCGCGCCGGATCGAGCAGGCCGAGCTCCCAGTCGAGGAAGGTGGCCGAGGCGTCCCGCACGCGTCCGAAGACCATGGTCTTGTTGCGGCGCTCCTCGGCGGCGGCGGCCTTCAGGTCGTTCAGATCCATCTCGCGGTCGCCGCGGGTGGTGCGGCCCGACTCCTGGAAGTCCCGCTCCATGTTCTCGAGCTGCAGGTTGTGCTGCTTGAAGCGGATCACCCGGTACACGTCCGGTTCCGCCGGGTCCGGCACCTCGTGGATCTCCCCGTCGTAGAGCTCGATGAGCATCGAATCGGTGGCGTGGTCGGGCACGATCCGCCCGCGGGCGGCCACGGTCATGCGCGGGGACAGGTCGCCGGGCTTCTGCTTCTCGAAGATCTGCACGTTGGTGATGGCGCCCGTCTTGTCGTCCTTGCTGCCCACGTAGATCATCATCTGGTCGCTCAGGTCGGTGAACTGCTGCTCGCGGATCTCGAGCATGGGCTTGGAACGGTTGATGTCGTAGAGCAGGTTGGCCAGGGTGTGGTTCGAACGGGGGAAGACGTAGTGGTTGTAGGCGGTCAGGCCGGCCGCGATGAGGGCCGCCCCGAACAGCAGGGGGCGGAGCACCGCCCACAGGCTGATGCCGCACGCCTTCATGGCCGTGATCTCGTTGTCGTTGGCCATCTGGCCGACACTCATCAGGACCGCGATGAGTACCGCCATTGGTACGGATAATGCAAACGTGTAGCCCAGGCTGAGCGCCAGCACCTTCGTGGCCAGGAAAAACGGAACACCTTTGCTGACAAACAGATCGACGTACCTGAAGAGGACGTCTATCATCAGCAGGAACGTGATCACGAACCAGCCGAAGACGAACGGCCCGGCGGCAGATGCCAGCAAGTGTCTGTAGATCAGGTACATGCAGTCGTCTTCCCACCGCCGACGGGCTCCGGGCGACCCGGATCGGGCGGACGATTTCCGCCGCCGGGATCCCCGCGCGGGCCGCGGCGCGGGTGCTGCCGGGACCGTCGGTTCCGCCTCAGATTGAATGATTTATGGCCACCCGGGTCGGAGCGGCCACGGCCTTTCCGGGTCCCGTCGGGGGCACAGTCTGACCATTTTCGTGGACGCGGCGCCCCGGCGCCAGACAAATCTCGCGGCGCCGCGCGCCCCGCGGGCGGCCCGAGGAGCGCCGAATTGAGCAAGCGGACGGTCCACCAGCTGCGGCGCCTGGCCCCATGGGGCCGCCGCCTGCTGCGCCCGGTCGTCGGCCTGCCCCTGCTGCTGCTGGCCCTGCTGGCCGCCGGCCCGTCCCACGCCGATCCCGACTACGGGCGCGGGCCGATCCTCTACGGCCTGGACCCCGTCCTGCGAGCCACCGAGGACCCCCGCCTGCTCGGCGTCGAGCGCCTCGTCCTGCGCCGCCGCCTGGTCGACATGGGCGTCGATCCGGTCCGGCGCCCGGATCTCCGGCCCGGCCTGTCCGCCTCGTTCGCGAAGCACATGACCGACAAGGCCCGGGTCGACCTCATCCGCCGCGAGTACCTGGTCGAGTACAACGGTCCCCTCGGGGTCATGACCGAGTTCCGATACCCGACATTCTTCTATCTGTTCCCGACTTCCGAGACCCTGCCGGGCGGGTTCACCTACTTCCCGGCGCGCCCGGTCGGCGACCCCCTGGTCGAGGTCTTCGTGGACGAGGTGGAGCGGGGGGCCCGGCGGCGCCACGAGGTGGGCCAGCGCCTCGTCCGCACGCGCAAGCTCGACGTGGCCGGCAGCGGCCGCACGGGCAAGGACGACGACGGCCTGATCAACCTGACGATCCCCATCAAGCTGCCCCGCACCCTCGAGAAGATCATCGGCCGCGGCGAGAAGACGCGCATCAAGATCACGGGCCGCGAGCACCTGGCCATCACGGGTGAGAGCACCGTCGTCAAGCCCTTCGTGCCCAACGAGCGCGTCCAGAGCCAGAGCCTCTTCCCGACCCTGGACATGGAGCAGGAGCTCCAGATCAACCTGTCGGGCACCATCGGCGAGAAGATCATCATCGAGGTCGACCACAACAGCGCCGCCATCGGGCCGGAGGCCACCAAGATCCGCCTCATGTACCAGGGCGACGAGGACGAGATCATCAAGACCATCGAGACCGGCGACGTGGGCCTGACCCTGCCGGGCAGCCAGCTCCTGGGCTACAACTCGAACAAGTCGGGCCTGTTCGGCGTGAAGGTGACCGGCCAGCTCGGCCGGGCCGACTTCACCGCGGTGGCCTCGAAGCAGAAGGCCGAGTCGAGCGCCAAGACCTTCAACGCCTCGGGCGGCCAGGTCTCCGATCATGTCATCTCCTCGGCCGACTACATCAACAACCGCTTCTTCCGGCTCGACGATCCGGCCAACGAGCTGTTCGGGCGGCGGGGCACCGAACGCATCGACGTCAGCACCGTGAAGATCTTCCGCGCCATGGGGCCGGGGCAGCTGGTCGAGGGCGACGTCCAGAATGTCGCGGCCTACATCGACCGCACCGGCTTCCGGGCCTGGCCCGGCCTCGCCTTCGCCGACAGCGCCGCGGCGGTGGGCCAGCGCTGGCGGCCCATCACCGACTTCGACGTGCTGCTCAACGTGGCCGGCGGCCTCGAGGCCATCGATCTGCGCAACAGCCAGCCCGACGCCGACATCATCGCCGTCACCTACCTCGTGACCGACACCGACGGGAACTCCTACCGCGTGGGCGACGACCCCTCGGCCGGCGCCGCCACCCAGCCGATCACCGGGCAGGAGGGCCGCTTCTACCGCATGAAGGCCATCAAGCTGCCCCAGAACGACACCGACGCCAAGGTCTTCGGCTACGTGATGCGCAACATCTACTCCCTGGGCGGCGCGAACATCGACCCCTCGACCTTCAGCCTGCGCATCGAGATCGACGACAACTCGGTCGACCAGCCGGCCTTCGACCGGAACGATTTCGACTACGTCCGCATCTTCGGGCTCGACACCCGGCGCCAGGACGGCACCGAGGGCGCCGACGGGCTCATCGATCTGAACGACCCGCTGCTCTTCGACCTGGACCGGGGACTGCTCAAGTTCCCCCTCGACTTCCCCGAGCCCTTCGATGCCGATCCGGCGGTCTACGAGGCGAACTACAACACCTTCAAGAAGCCGGAGGAGGCGGCGTTCGTCTACACCGACTCCTACATGCAGGACTTCATGTCGCCGCAGCTGTACTCCATCGCCAACACGAGCGACTACCGCAATTTCGGCAAGTTCAAGATCATCTCGAGCCACGCCTCGGCGGCCAGCTCGTTCAGCCTCGGCGCCTCGAACATCGAGGAGGGCTCGGAGGTCGTGACCCTCAACGGGCGCACCCTCACCAAGGGCACCGACTACGAGATCGACTACACCTTCGGCGACCTGCAGCTCAAGGGCGATGCGGCGAGCCTGGCGCCCGAGGACAAGATCGCCGTCACCTACTCCTATTCGCCGTTCTTCGGCGGCGGCAACACCAGTCTCATGGGCCTGAACCTGGGTTACGACCTGGGCCGCGACAGCAAGTTCGCCACGACCTGGCTGTACCAGACCGAGGCCATCGTGGGGGAGAAGGCGAAGCTGGGCGAGGAGCCGAGCAAGAACCTCGTCGGCAACATGAACCTGCAGCACACCTTCCGGCCCTACTTCCTGACCCACGTGGCCAACTTCCTCAGCCGCAAGAACACCGAGCGCGAGAGCAGCCTGCAGTTCAACGGCGAGATGGCCATCAGCCTGCCCAACCCCAACACCAAGGGGCGGGTCTTCCTCGAGGACTTCGAGGGCGTCGACGCCTCCGACCAGATCAGCCTCAGCCGCATCGGCTGGACCTGGGCCAGCCGGCCCTTCGTGGGCGCCGGGCAGAACGACTCGCGCGTCTTCTCGCCCCAGGCGCGGACCGACCACGTGCGCTGGTTCCTGCCCAAGGAGCGGACCCTGCGCCGCTACCTGAACCCCGACCTGGTGAACCAGGAGCGCGACGAGACCCAGCCGACCATGGACATGTACCTGCGGGAGGACGACGGCTGGACCGCCGAATCCTGGGGCGGCATCATGCGCGGCCTGAGCCGCACGGGCCTCGACCTCTCCAAGTCCCAGTTCGTCGAGATCTGGATCAACGACCGCCAGCCCGATCCGGCCAACCGCCGGGGGCGCGTCCACATCGACTTCGGCTACATCGACGAGGACGGTTTCTGGCCCCTGCGCGGCGACTCCCTCGAGGTGGGCACCGAACAGCTCGAGGACACCAACCGCGACGCCGTCTGGACCTACGAGGAGGACATCGGTCTCGACGGCCGGGGCGACACCGGTCCGCAGCGGTTCGACGCCTCCTACGAGGTCGACGGCGACTCGCCGTATCCGTTCATCAACGGCACCGCCCGCAACAACCGCGAGGACGCCGAGGACATCGACGGCGACACCCTCTTCGACCGGCGCAACGGCTTCTTCACCGTGACCATCGACCTGGCCACGACCGAGCCCCTCGTCGACGTCGTGCAGGACTACGACGACGTCCAGGACCTGGTCGACCAGCGCATCTCGTGGCGGAAATACCGCATTCCGCTGGCGGCGGTCGACTCGGCCGGGACCGACATCGCGCCCAACATCAAGGCCGTCACCCACGCCCGCATCTGGTACGAGGACGGCGACCCGGCCCGCCCCGTGGGCCAGGACGAGGTCTACCTGCAGTTCTCCGAGTTCCGCTTCCTGGGCAGCCGCTGGGAACGTGAGGGGGTGCGGCGCATCGACGACGAGGTGCTGCTCAGCCAGGGCGAGCGCCTGCCCGACGAGGGCTTCTTCCTCGGCGAGGTGAACAACAAGGAGAATCCGGACTACCGGCCGCCGTTCACCGTCGAGGAGGTGAACAACATCCCGGAGAAGGAACAGTCCCTGGTCCTGAATTTCGCCGACATCGAGCAGGGCCACATGGTGCGGGCCAGCAAGCAGGTCTCGAGCCAGGGCGACGACTACACCACCTACCGGGACATCAGCTGGTACTGGAACAACACCGACCACGCCAACGCCGACCTCGATCTCTTCTTCCGCGTGGGCTCGGACACCCTGAACTACTACGAGGTCACCTACCGCTACGCCGACTCGGCGCGCAAGACGGGCTGGCACCAGGTCACCCTGAACCTGGCCGAACTCTCGAACACGAAGAACGGCCAGTTGAACGACGACGGCAGCGTGAGCGACCGCATCGGCGACGTGCGCACGGCCGACAGCTACGACGTGCGGGTGGTGGGGCGGCCCGACCTGCGCCGCGTCCGCCGCTACTACTTCGGCGTCGCGAACCGGGCCCAGAGCATCCCGGCCACGGGCACCATCTACCTGAACGACGTGCGGCTCGAGGGGGTGAAGCGGGACAAGGGCCTCGCCCAGCGGGTCGGCCTGCGCCTGAACATGGCCGACGTGATCAAGTCGGACTTCGACTGGCGCTACACCGACGCCGAGTACCACGGCCTGGACAAGAACACCGGCTCGGGCATCAACTACGAGGACTGGTCCCTGAACACGAGCCTCAGCGTCGACGACTTCGTGCCGCTGCTCGGCTTCAAGCTGCCGGTGAACGTGAGCCGCCGCCGCGTCACCCAGCGGCCGAAGTACGAGACGAACAGCGACATCGAGATCCTCGACGAGAACGTGCGCGCCGAGGAGTCCACGCTCGAGACCCAGGAGCGCTTCTCGACGCGCCTCAGCCACACGCCCTCGAAGTCGCCCGTCCTGCGCTACGCCATCGACCCGTGGGTGCTCTCCCTGAACGGCTCCCGCACGCGGAAGTCGAGCCCGCTGGACCGCTCCTTCAACAAGAGCCTGTCCGGATCGGTCAACTACGACCTGCGCATCACCGGGCAGTACGTGCTCGGGCGCTTCCCCGGGCTGAACTACGTACCGCTCCTGCGCGGGCTGAGCTTCGTGCCCCGCAAGGTGGCTTTCGGCGCCTCGTTCACCGCGACGGAGAACCAGTCGGTGAGCATCGCCCAGGACGGCACCGAGACGCCGCGCGCCAACACCAAGACCCGGCCGGCGACCTTCACCGCCAACGTGGACTACCAGCCGCTGACCATCGTCGACCTCAGCGCCGGCGGGCGCTCCGAGCGCGACCTGCTGCGGCCGAGCGACAAGTTCGGCGTGAACATCGGCACCGAGAACAAGCGTTCCTACGACCTGCGCATGACGTTCGTGCCGCCCAAGCCGGCTTCGATCCCGGGTGGACCCATCTTCATGCCGGTGCGCGCGGTGGTGCGGGGCATCGGGGCCCTGCGGCCGAGCGTCCAGTTCACGGGGAGCTTCGCCGACGTCCACGACCCGGCCATCCGGCAGCCCAACGACCCGACGAACATCCGCAGCGTGAGCAACTCGGGCAAGTGGGACTTCCGCATGGATCTGCCCTGGGGCGACGTCTTCAAGAAGACGTTCCCGGAACGCAAGTACTCCCAGAACGAGCGCGAGCGGCTGGTGCAGCAGCAGCGGGCGCGGGAGGAGCAGCAGGCCCGTCGCAACCGGCAACCGACGGTCAAGGACCAGGGCGACCAGCAGGAACCGGGGGCCGTGCCGCTGCCGGGCGAGGAGGACCTCACGCCCGAGGAGCGGCGGCGGCGCGAGGAGGAGCGCCTGCTCCAGGCCGCCGAGGAGCAGCGCGAGCTCGAGCGCGAGCAGGGCCTGATCCAGGAGCCGGCCCCCGTCGACGCCGGCGGGCCGGGAATCAATCCGCTGGCCATCTTCAACCCGTTCCTCAACACGCTGCGCAACCTGACGCCGCTGAAGGTCACCTACTCCCGCGACCGCAGCAGCTCCTACGCGCGCCTGCTCAAGACCGCCGATTTCTGGTACAAGACGGGCCTCGTGAACAACCTCGACGTCACCGCGGACGACTACGCCTCGGGGGCCGCCACCGAGCGCGACAACCTGTCCCTCTCCACGACCAGCCAGGTTTCCCGGAACCTCACCCTCGACGTGAAGTACTCCAACACCACGGGTCTGCGGGACCAGGTCGGCTCGATCACCGAGACCTACAAGCAGGACTGGCCCGACGCCCAGATCTCCCTGAACGGACTGGAGCGCTGGGGCGTCTTCGGGGCCGATCCGGACGACCGCGAGTCGGGCTGGTTCAAGAACTCGAACATCAACCTGAGCTACAAGCAGAGCAAGTCGGTGGACAACTACACGGCCCTGAGCTACAACCCCAAGTACTCGACCACCATCTCGCCCCGTTGGCAGATGACGTTCCAGAGCGGGATGACGGCGACCCTGAACGCGACCCTGGCCCAGGACCGGTCCCTCTCCAACGGCGTGACCACCCGGGGCAACCGGAACCGGTTCGGCCTGAACCTGCGGCACCAGTTCCGGGCCGACGCCTTCCTCGCCAAGCTGGGGCTCTACCGTCCCGGCAGCAGCCAGGCCATCAGCATGGATGTCGACATGTCCTACCAGACCGACCGCAGCGAACGCATCAACGCCAACGGCACGCCGTCGACGCCGACGGGCACCACCCGCTACAGCCTCGGCCCGCGGTTCAGCGTCCAGGTGACCCGGAGCCTGAACACGGCCATGCGATTCATCTTCAGCCGCTCGAACAACATCGCCAGCGGCCAGACGACGACCAGCCTCGGGCTCGGCGTGGAGGCGACCTTTGTCTTCTAGATGGGCAACGACGGGACTGGTGCTGGGGCTGCTGCTCGGGTGCGGGCAAGCGGCGGCCGCCGCCGACGCGACCGGCGGCGACGGTGGGACCTTTCGCGGCGATGCGGCCTTCGCCTGGCTCGAACGCCAGGTCGCCCTCGGGCCCCGCGTGCCGGGCACGGCGGCCAACACCGCCCTGCGCGATCTGATCGTGGCCACCGCCCGCGAGAATGGCCATGGCGCCACCCAGGTGTGCCTCGACGTGGTCGACCCCCTCGGGGGCGAGGAGATCGAGATCTGCAATGTCGTCGTCCGTGTCCGCGGCACCGGACCCGACACGGCGGCACCCTGGTGGCTCGGCGCCCACTTCGACACGCGCCCCATCGCCGATCACGACCCCGACCCCGCCCGTCGCGGGCTGCCGGTCCCCGGGGCTAACGACGGCGCCAGCGGCACGGCGGTCCTGCTGCACCTGATGGAGGTCCTGGCCGCCACCCCGCCGCCCCAGGATGTGCTGCTCCTCTTCTTCGATGGCGAGGACTCCGGGACGGCGGGCGATCCCGGCGGCTTCTGCCTGGGCAGCCGCCATCTGGCGGCCACCTGGGACGATTTCGGCAGCCCCCTGGCGGGTCCGGCACCCCAGGGCCTGATCCTGCTGGATATGGTGGGCGAAAAAGGCGCGAGAGTGCCCCAGGAAGCCTATTCCCGCGGCTATGCCACCGATCTGACGGCCCACGTGTTCGGGCGGGCCGCGGAACTGGGCCTGGAGATGTTCGTGGCGGAGCCCGGGCCGCCGGTCTTCGACGACCACGTCCCCTTCCTGCAGGCGGGGATCCCGGCGATCGACCTGATCGATTTCGGCTACCCGGAGTGGCACACGACGGCCGATCTTCCCGCGGCGTGCTCTGCGGCTTCCCTGGGCCAGGCCGGGACGCTGGTCCTGGACCTGGTCCGCCGTCCCTGATTCCGCGAATTCCCGCTAAATATGCCCGGCACACGGCCGATGATGGCTGCAGACGTGTTTCTTTCTACCGGAATCCGAGGAGTGGGTTCATGATCACCACCTGCACCAATTGCGAGGCCCGATACCAACTTGACGACGCGAAGATCCCCGATCGGGTGATCAAGGTCCGTTGCCCGGCCTGCAGCGGCGTCTTCCAGTTGGACGGGACCCATGCCCGGCGGGAAGAACCGCTGGTGACGACCGGCTACGAGTCGGTGTCGGCCCGCCCGGCCGCGCCGGCCCCCG